>JBAZOX010000052.1:0-12591 GCA_041648535.1 Desulfobacteria bacterium
TGTGAAAGAGGAAGCAAGCGTTTTAATAGTGGATGATGAGTTGGGACCCCGGGAATCTCTAAGGATGATCTTAAAACCCATCTTTAATATACACACTGTTGAAAATGGGGAGGAGGCATTGAGATTCATAAGACAAGAGCCTGTAAATTTGGTGACATTGGATCTCAAGATGCCAGGGATTCCTGGTATAGAAGTATTAAAGGGGATAAAAGGTTATAACCCTGACATTGAGGTGATTGTCCTTACAGGTTACGGAAGCATGAATACGGCGGTAGAAGCCTTGAGATATGGCGCCCTGGATTACATCAAGAAACCCTTTGATGTGCCTCAAGTTGAGGAGGCTGTAAAAAAGGGGATTAAAAGGTACAAAATTAATATGTTGAGCCGTATATTGACTCAAACGTTAAATATTCCAAAGGAGGAAATACAAGGGGTTATAAAAATCGGGCATAGACAACTGGAGATGCAACTCATATACGCTGAAAAGCTGACTGTTTTAGGCCAATTAACCCCTAAGATTGCCCATGAGATTAACAACCATCTACAGATTATATACGGAATGGCCCAACAGGGTTTGATAAAAACAAAAGGAGAAGAGGTCTTCAATAAGTATTTTGATAGCATTTTTACACAGGCTGAAAAAATAGACCATATTGCGCAACAACTGATGAAATATGGGAAACCACCTGAACACAACGAAGATAAGATAGATGTACAGAAAATCCTGGATCATTCTCTTAATTTATTGGAGGATTTTGGAGAGGTTAAAAGGTGCCAGGTCCACAGGTTCTACAGAGAGGCTTTGCCCTTAATTAGAGGAGACAAATTTCAATTAGAGCAGATTTTTATAAACATAATCATAAATGCCTCCCATGCTGTAGAGAAGACAATAAATAAGAAATTAATTGTTGAAACAGACCTTAGCTCAGATGGACAATCTATTGAGGTGACTATTTCTGATACAGGATGTGGAATAAAAGAAGAAAATTTGGAAAAGATATTTTCCCCCTTTTTTACAACAAAAGAAGCGGAAAAAGGTAAAGGGCTTGGACTGTCTATTGTTAAAACTTTTGTAGAGAAACATCAAGGGCGTATCGAGGTAAAGAGTAAATTAGAAGAAGGTGCAAGCTTTAAGATTATACTGCCTATAACCTTGGACAATAAAGACAATAAGAGGGAGCCTTGGGCTTAGAAAGAAGGTGATTTAGATGGAAAGTAGATTATTTAGGTGTACAGAATGTAATGAACTTATTAACATGACAGAACACGACTTCTCGGCTGAATACCATTGCGATAAGGAAAAGGATTGCTTTATTGAACTGGTAAAGAACGACAGAGAGCCGTTCATAACGAAGCACAAGCGTCACAAAGTAGAAGAGCTGAAGGTAAACAGGTCCTCTTATATCAGTGATCGCCCCTATTACGAACCATTAAAAACCGGTTATTTTGAGGCAACTAATGGCAGAGAAGATTTTGTAATAAAAAGGTGGAGAGATAAGGTTGAGTCTTCACTGAGATATGAGATTGTCGAAGGATATATTGAGGTAACAAATAAATCGGTGATACATGGTGAGGACATCAGAAAACAAATTCAGGCAGAAATAAATCCCCTTATATCCCAGGATAAGATAACCCGTTTAATCCAGGTAGTAGAAAGGGTTATTTCACAATTAGACCCGAAGAGTCTACTAAAAGACTCTTTAGAATTGGACCACCCTCTTGTTCTTTATTGTAAACTGAAGAACAATGCCATAAAGAGTATTGTTGAACTAAGTAAAGATATATTTAAAGGAGAAGAATTCAAAAAGATAAGAGATTTTATCTATGATAATAGTGATTATGCCGGTGTAATGGCGCCTCTGGTTAAACGTCAGTTTACAATAAAGCCCTCTCCACAAATAGGAAAAAGATTCAAAAAAGAGGTTGCTATCCCAACAGAGATTAGCCAAGGAGATATTCTTACCCTCTAAAGGATCGCTTTTCTAAAGGCACAGTTGTTTTTCAGACCTCCTGTAAAAATCGAAAATTTTTTGCTTGACAATAAAGGTAGTGGTTGTTATTTTATCAAATACTAGCACTCTTTCACAAAGAGTGCTAACTTTATAAAATATCTTAATTTTTAAATAGGTGGGACAATGGCTGAGACATTATTAGAGAGGAGCACAAACATCCTACATGCTATAATTAATGAATACATTTTAACAGGTGAACCGGTAGGTTCTCGTACTATTTCAAAAAAGTATAATTTGGATCTAAGCCCTGCTTCTATAAGGAATGCCATGGCAGACCTTGAAGAAATGGGGCTTTTGTCTCAACCTCATACATCAGCAGGGAGAATTCCTACAGATGAAGGGCTGCGTTACTACGTAGATTCTATTTTAAAAGTCAGAAAGCTTACCAAACAAGAAAAGGAGACTATTAAGAGTCGATATCGACCTTTAAACCTAGAGATTACAGATGTCATGAAAGAGACTTCATTGGTTCTCTCTAAAATCTCCCGATATACGGGAATCGTTTTGGCCCCCAGATTTAATAACAGAATCTTTAAACATATAGAATTTATTAAACTCAATGAGAATCAGATACTGATTGTCTTTGTTTCAAAAGCAGGGATCATTGATAATAAGGTTATCGAAACAGAAGAAAATCTTTCTCAAGATGAGTTGTACAAGTTTACCCGATACCTAAATGAAATCTTGACCGATCTAACCTTAAGCGAGGTAAGGGAGAAGATCATCGATGAGATGAAAAAGGAAAGCAACATGTATGACCGGTTACTCTCAAGGGCTTTAAAAATAAGTCAAAAGGTCTTTGGCAGCTACCAGGAGGATGATATCTATATAGGCGGGAAGTGTAATATCTTTGAATTCCCTGAATTCTGTGATGTGGAAAAGATGAAAACTATTTTACGTGCCTTTGAAGAGAAGAACATCTTAATAAAGTTGTTAGATAAAGCAATGGGGGCAGATGGAATCCAGATTTTCATTGGTACAGAAAGTCAATCTCAGGAAATGGAGGGATGCAGTATAGTGATCTCTCCTTATACTTGGAAAGATTATGCCCTAGGTACCCTTGGGGTAATTGGACCAACCAGGATGAACTATTGTGATGTCGTTCCAATAGTCGATTACACTGCTAAAATGGTCAGTAAAATAATGGACACAAGATACTAAATGTCAAGTCAGTCCTGTAAGAGGACAACAGAAATCAAGCCTTTAACTGGGTCAGTAATCAGGATGGAAGTAATGAATAAAAAAGAACCGGGCAGCAAGCCCAAAAAAGGCAAGAAAGTAGAGACAGGGGGTCAGGTTACAAAAGAGGAGGAGGAAGAAGAGAAGGAAGACCGAGAAGAAGAATTGAAAAAACAGCTTCAGGCCAGAGAGAAAGAGGCAGCAGAAAATTTCGACAGATTGCTGCGAACACAGGCCGAATTTGAGAATTATAAAAAGAGGATGGAGAGAGAGAGGGCAGATACAATAAAGTTCTGTAATGAGAACCTTATAAGGGATATGTTGCCTATCGTTGACAACCTGGAGATGGCATTAAAGCATGGGGAAAATTCTAGTCCCAATAATTCAAAACCCCTGGTTGAAGGGGTTGAAATGGTCTTAAACCAATTGATGAAGAGTCTAGAAAAATTCGGTGTTACCGGTTTTTCTTCCGTTGGAGAAAAATTTGACCCCAATCGGCATGAAGCAATGATGCAAGTTGAAAGCGATGAGCACGAGGCTAATTCCGTTGTTTCAGAGTTCCAGAAGGGCTACTTTTTAAAAGAGAGACTTCTTAGGCCGGCAAAGGTTACAGTTACTGCATCACGTGTAAAATCAACTACAGAGAACGGGAATATGGCAAATGAGGATAAAACAACAACCAGCTAAAACTAAAAAGGTTAATGTATATAGCTGCTAAGTGAAGTAAGGAGGGAAATATGGGCAAAGTAATAGGGATTGATTTAGGGACCACCAATTCATGTGTAGCTATTATGGAGGGTGGAGACCCCAAAGTTATTACTAATGCAGAAGGTAGTAGAACAACACCGTCTATGGTTGCATTTACAGACAGTGGGGAGAGGTTGGTTGGGCAAATAGCCAAAAGACAGGCAATAACCAACCCTGAAAATACTGTGTTTGCTGTCAAGAGGCTTATTGGCAGGAAATATGATTCAAAAGAAGTCCAGACGGACATCCCCAATCTTCCGTATAAGATTTCGAAAGGAAAGAATGGAGATGCCGGGGTTAATATAAGAGGCAAAGATTACAGTTCAGCAGAGATCTCCGCAATGATCTTACAGAAGATGAAGCAGACCGCAGAGGACTATCTCGGTGAAAAGGTCACTGAGGCAGTAATTACCGTCCCGGCATATTTTAACGATAGTCAGCGCCAGGACACAAAGGATGCCGGAAGGATTGCAGGATTGAACGTTCTAAGGATAATAAACGAACCGACCGCAGCGTCCTTAGCTTATGGTCTTGACAAAAAGAAGGATGAAAAGATTGCCGTATTTGATCTGGGGGGAGGAACGTACGATATATCAATCCTGGAGATTGGGGATGGCGTCTTTGAAGTAAAGGCGACCAACGGTGATACCCACCTGGGTGGAGAGGACTTTGACATCAGAATTATTGATTACTTAGCTGCTGAGTTTAAGAAAGATCAGGGGATTGATCTGAGACAAGACAAGATGGCACTGCAAAGATTGAAAGAGGCGGCGGAAAAGGCAAAACATGAACTATCCACATCCACGGAGACAGATGTCAACCTGCCCTTTATAACAGCAGATGCCACCGGTCCTAAGCATCTTAATATTAAACTTACACGGGCAAAGCTGGAGCAATTAGTGGACGACTTGATTGAGAAGGTAGTACCCCCATGTATGACTGCCTTGAAAGATGCTGGACTAAAACCCTCTGACATCGATGAGGCTATCCTTGTGGGTGGAATGACCAGAATGCCAAAGGTTCAGCAAAAGGTAAGAGAAATATTTGGCAAGGAGCCTCATAGGGGTGTAAACCCTGATGAAGTAGTTGCTGTTGGGGCGGCCATACAGGCCGGTGTTCTGAAGGGTGAGGTGAAAGATGTGCTCCTCCTTGATGTTACACCTCTTTCCCTGGGTATCGAAACCCTGGGAGGTATATCCACTAAACTCATTGATAAAAACACTACCATCCCTACCAAGAAGAGCCAGACCTTCTCTACGGCAGAAGATAACCAACCGGCAGTGAGTATCCATGTATTGCAAGGGGAGCGTGAAATGGCACAGTACAACAAGACGCTTGGCAGATTTGAATTGCTTGGGATCCCCCCTGCCCCCCGGGGAATGCCCCAGATCGAGGTAACCTTCGATATCGACGCTAATGGAATCGTCCATGTGTCTGCCAAGGATTTAGGAACCGGTAAAGAGCAATCAATAGAGATTACTGCTTCCAGTGGACTCACAGAAGAAGAGATCAAGAACATGATAAAAGAGGCAGAGGTACATTCCGAGGAGGACAAAAATAAGAGAGATTTGGCTGAAGCTCGAAATGAGGCTGATACCCTTATTTATACTACAGAAAAAACCCTGAAAGAGCACGGAGACAGTGTTGATGCAGCCGAAAAACAAAACATAGAGGACGCTATTGCAAAAGTAAAGAGAGAGATGGAAGGTTCGGATTCAAATGCCATCAAAAATGCCTGCGAAGAACTGGGCAAAGCATCCCATAAATTGGCAGAAAGTATGTATGCCAAGGCATCTCAAGCTGCAGGCGCTGATTCCTCAAAAACACAGACTGATGAAGATGCGGGGAAACCCTCAGATGAAAATGTGGTTGATGCCGACTTTGAAGAGGTAAAGGACGATAAATAGAACCTTATCCGCCCTTATTGTTATACTACTCACTTTTTTGTTTGCCGGTTCTGCTATAGGTGTAGATGAAACCGAGCGCATTAAAATTTACTTTAGCCCTAATGGCAGCTGTGAAAAGGCGATAATTGAAGAAATTGGAAGAGCCAAAAGCTGCATCCACATAGCGATGTTTAACTTCACAAACGGCCGCATAGCAAGGGAGCTTGTGAAGGTCTCCAAACAAGGAATAGACATAAAGGTTATTGCGGACATGGCAAGTTCTTTAGATGATTATTCCAAAGGCAGGTTCCTTGAGAATAAAGGTATAGACATTAAATACAGGAAAGGACCCAATAGAAATAATCTAGGCGATGAGACCGGCTTGATGCACAATAAATTTGCCGTCATTGATGGGAAGGTAGTCATTACCGGATCTTATAACTGGACAACTTCAGCAGAAAAATGGAATTACGAAAATTTGCTAATCATACCGTCTGCTAGAGTGGCCGAGCTTTTCGATAGAGAATTCAATAGGCTCTGGATAAAAAAGTGAGTAACTACTCAGCCACCGATCTACGCTGATCATCACTGATATTTTTTTCTTAACTGCTTAGATTCAAAGTTCCGGGGTTCACGGTTCAAGGTTAGAGCAACCAACCGTGAACTGTGAACCTGACAACCTGAATAGTTACTGTATTTAAATCTATCTGCGTTCATCTGTGTGAATCTGTGGCTGAATAGCTACGGATTTCCCCCCAAACACCCTGGCTACCCATATACTCAATTCATATAACAGAAAAAGAGGGACAGCCATTATTAACTGGTTTACTGCATCTGGAGTAGGAGTAACTATTGCAGCAACAATAAAGATAATTACAACGGCGTATTTTCTTTTAGAGGATAGCATCTTAGCATCAACTACCCCAATCCTCGTTAAAAAAAAGACAAAGAGAGGTAGTTCAAATACGATCCCGAAGGCAAAAAGTAACCCTATAGATAAAGAGAGATACTCCTTGACAGAAGGCAATGGCCGTATAGTCTCAGTAGCAAAACTCATAAGGTATTTAAAGGCAGAAGGGAAAGCCACAAAATAACCAAAAAGTGCCCCTCCAACAAAGAATATTGTTGAAAAGAGAACAAAAGGAAAGGCATTCCTCTTTTCTCTTTCGTGAAGGCCAGGGGAAACAAAAGACCATATCTGATAGAGAACCACCGGACTCGCAATAAAGATGCCGGTCAATAGCGATACCTTTAAGTAAGCAGAGAAGGCTTCTGTCAATCCTGTAAAGACCAACGACCCCCCGGGTGGCAACACATCTAAAAGGGGTTTCATTAAGATTTTGAGTATTTCCTCTTTAAAAGTGTAGGAGGCAATAAACCCAATACCTACTGCGATAAAACAGACGATCAACCTTCTCCTTAACTCCTCAAGATGAGAAGTAAAGGGGAGCTTTTCATCAGCCACTTAGCTTGCTACCTCCTGTCCTCTCTTTATCTTCTTCTATCATTTTTTTCTTTGTCGTCTGCGCTTCCAAGGTTTCTTCCTTATCTTCAGTTTCCCCTACTCTTATCGTTTCCGTAACATTTCTTACTATCTCTTTATAGTCTTTCAACAATTCCTCTTTTTGATTAGTTAGTTCCCCTTTAATATCCAACTCCTCTTTAACCTCTTCGGCAGCCCTTTTAAACTCTGTTAACCCCCTTGCTAATGTCCTGGCTAGATCGGGCAATTTCTTTGGGCCTATAAATATCAAAGCAATTATAAAGATTACTATCAATTCCGGAATTCCAATCCCAAACATCCTTTTATCCTATGATATTGGTTTTACAAACTAACATACTGATAAGAATAGAGTTTTTTATTATAACTGTCAACGATTATCTCCTCGTACTTATTCAAGATTTTATAGTAAAGAGGTACCTATATGTCAATAAATAGTTAGCGCACAATTTACGGTAATGTCAAGTATTTTGTGTCAGATTTACGGACATATTGACAAAAACCATAGGCTTTGTTACATTGGATGGAAAAATATAGAAAGTTTTGCATAAAAGCAGCCAGGGGGAGCGTGAAATCCTGGTACAATAACACGTTTATAATGAAAGGGGGTAGAAATGGAAAAGAAATTCTGGAATGAAGAAATGGAGACAATGCCTCTAGATAAACTGAAGAGTCTACAGGGAAAGAGGCTTCAGTCTGTTGTGGCCCATGCCTATGAGCATAGTAGAGTATATAAACGGAAATTTGATGAGGCTGGAGTTAAACCATCGGACATAAATACTCTAGGAGACATAGTGAAGCTTCCCTTGACAGATGATGTGGAGGACATACGCAATGCTCCTTTTGAGGATAAACTCTCTGTTCCTTTGAGTGAAGTCAAGATGTATCACTCCACATCAGGAACAACCACAGGAATTCCCGAACCCATCCCATACAGTACAAGAGATGTAAAGGCTTTTTTTGAGGGTGAAGCCCGTGGTAGGTGGACAATTGGAGCAAGGCCAGATGATGTGGTTCAGGTTCTTACGGGTTTTGACTGTTGCCACCGGGGATATGTGGAGATGGGGGCTACCTGTCTCTTGCTCAGTGCTGGAAGAGGATTTGTAGACAAGCAGATCAGTCTTACCCAGACTGCTGGTGTTACCATTATCGAACACATGCCCAGTCTGATGATCAATTACTTTGAAAGGGCAAAGGAGTTGGGCTTCGATGTAGCAAAGAGCAAACTCAGACTTGTAAGTGGTGTAGGAGAGGCATGGGCTGAAACCTATAAGAAAAAGATGGAAACCAAGTATGGAATACCTTTCACAACCCTCTGGGGTTCAGTAGAACTAGGTGTAGCTGCTGCTCAATGTGAGAAGAGATGTGGGCTGCATATATTTTCAGATCTAATTTATCTCGAAATCCTGGATCCGGAAACGGGGACCCCCCTTCCTGATGGTGAGGAAGGCGAGATTGTAGTTACTGCCCTTCTTATGAACGAGGCATTCCCGTTAATAAGGTATAAGGTCGGTGATGTATCACAGATATATCCATACGAGCCGTGTGCCTGTGGGAGGACCCATCCGAGGATGGCCCCGGTAAAAGGAAGAATTTCGCAGATAGTAAATGTAGCAGGAAAGAAGGTGATGCCCCTGGATATAGAGGAGGTGATGGCAAGTACAGAAGGTTTGGCAGAGAACTATCAGATAGTAATTGATAGGCCGGGAGAATTAAAAAAATTGAAGGTAAAGCTTGAATATCAACAGGGTATCGAGAACTTAAATAACTTGAGAAATCGCGTCGAAGAGGTCATTCATCAAAATTTAGGTGTGGAGAGTGAAGTAGAGCTATTGGAAAGAGGCTCTATTGTATCCGATACCTATAAGGCCCAACGTATCGTTAAGACATATTAGGTAACTACTCAGGCAGATAGGCTGAAGGCTTTTAGGGATAAATCATGCGTGATCAAAAAAAACTTCGGGCAGCCTTCAGCCTTCAGCCTTTAGCCATCAGTTCTCATCGTAGGTTCTTATTACCCGTGTTGCCTTAAACTTTTCACGTCCTAAAGTTCCCATTGGAACAAGTTCCACATTACTTTCTACACTTAGGTTTTTCTTAAAGGCATCCTCCACCTTTCTCTTTAATGCCTTTTGGTCTTTGGCCTCAGGTTTATACTCCATCTTCACCTTCAGTACTTCCAACTCCCCGGGTTTATCCACGATTATCTGGTAATCGGTTGCCAATTCAGGGATGTCGGCTATTATCTCCTCAACGTCTATAGGAAGGATATTTTTCCCTTTGACCTTTGTGATCTGAACCGCCCTGCCTCTTACCATGGATATCCTGGGATGAGTCCTGCCACAGGAACATGGTTCATAAGGGAGTATTTTGGTGACATCACCAGTGCGATACCTGATTATAGGCGTAGCCTCAGGCCATAAGAGGGTTATTACCAGTTCTCCCTCCTGACCAGGAGTTAAGACCTCTCCTGTTTCTGGGTCAATGATCTCTGTTATGACCAGGTCTAAAAAGGTGTGTAGACCCTCCCCTGATTCACACTGAGCGCCAATAAGACCCGCGTCAACTGATCCATAAAGAGTCCTAAAGATGACATCATATTCGGCCTCGACCCTCCTCTTATATGCCTCGGCCCACCCTTCTCCCAGTGCCGAGATGAGCCGAATACTGCCGTTCTTGATGTCGTACCCCATCTCTGTTGCCCTTTCAAAATACTTTAGTACCAGGCTTGGTAAATATTCGAGTACTGAAACGCCCACCATCTGGCCGAGTCTTATTTGATTATCCAACACGCCCCTTCCGGCACTAAATGCCATGACCATTGCACCAAGGTGCTGATAACCCATTTGACAGCATGGAAAGCCAGTCAGGACATGGACTACATCAGATGGCCTGGTCCCTAACGTCCACCTTGCCCTTGCCTCCGCATCCATGAGGTTCTTCCAATCTGTACCGCTCCAGAGGACGGCCATGGGAACTCCTGTAGTGCCGGAGCTTGATTCCAGATATTTTACCTCTTCCATGGGTACAGCCAGCCTATCCGGTATCGGTGCCTTGCGAAAGTCCTCAGAAGAGTGGATCAAAGGCAGCTTTTGCAGATCATCTAATGTATTGATGTCTGAAGGTTTTATCCCTGCATCATCGAATTTCTGCCTGTAGAACCTGGTTTTTTCATATGCACGGCTCACTGTCTCCTGGAGACGTTTTTCCTGCAGTTTCCTTAAGTCATCTAAAGACATAGTCTCCAACTCTTCGTCCCAGTATTTCCTTTCTTTTGCCATGGTACAATCTCCTTCCTCTTTAGAGGAGAACCTTAATTTTCGTCAGACCCTGTTCGGTGCCAATCTCTAGAGCCACCTGACATTTTAAAGTTCCACTCTGGGTTCAGATAGCGTTCTTTTAGATACTGTTCCTTTAATTGGTGTTCTTGATGGTTAAGTTCCCCCTTTCTCAATTCTATTTCCAATCCCTTTTGAAAACCCTCAATAAATATCCCCTGGAGTTCAAAGAAGTCTATGTTTTTACCTACCTGGTCGTTCACCGAAGTTATATTCCTATCCAGATAATCAATCACATCCCCTCTTTTAAACCCCTTAAACACCATGATCTGGGAGAGTTTTTTGGCATCAAATCCAATTAAAATAGAACCGTGTTGTAGAAAAGCACCATTAACCCGTCGTTGAGAGCTCCCGCAAATCTTTCTTCCGTATACTGATATCTCATATCGTGAAGGGGATGAAAAACAACTCGGGTTGGATCTCTTTTCAGATAGACTCACTTCCGGTCCTTTTGGTACAAACAATTGGGCGTCGATATCGAGCCTCTTAAACCCCTCGATTAAACAGGAGCTTATCTTTCTATAGGTTCCCAGGATGCTGGAGGGGAATAGGGGATTATTTGAAGGGCAAATCAGTGAGTAAGTCAGTTCTTCCTCGTGCAGAATTGCCCTTCCCCCTGTAATACGGCGAACAATATCGATCCCCAACCTCTCACATGCCTGTAAGTTTATAGTGCCTTCAACCTGTTGAGAATATCCGAGGGATACTGCATGGGGCTTCCAACCGTAGAATCTAATAGTAGGCGAGGATTCACCTTGACTGCAGGTCTTTAATATAGCCTCATCTATGGCCATGTTTTCAAAGGCATTCAGAAAACCGGTGGTCAATAGACGCCACTTCTGGGGCTTATCTTCCTCCATTATCCTTCTCCTGTCGTGGAAGGATAGCCTCTAGAAGCCTACCGGCATGGTAGGAGCTTCGAACAAATGGACCTGAGGCCACCTCCTGAAAACCCATCTCTTTGCCTATTGACTCAAGTTCTTTGAATTCCTCAGGATGGAGAAATCTTTCTTCTGGAAAATGGTAATCAGAGGGGCGGAGATACTGCCCCAGGGTCAGGACATCACATCCAACATTCCTAAGGTCTTTCATGGAGTGAAGAACCTCTTCCCTTGTCTCTCCCAAGCCCAGCATTAAACCCGATTTGGTCACAATGCCACTGTCAAACTCTTTTGCAAACCCCAGGACATTTAAAGAACGGCAATAATCTGCACCAGGCCGAATCCGTGGGTAAAGACGAAGAACCGTTTCCATGTTGTGGCTGAAGACAGTAGGATGGGATTTGACCACCTCCCATACAGCATTATGACTACCTTTAAAATCAGGGACCAGCACTTCAACTTTAGAGTCGGACAAAACTTCTCGTATAGCCGTAATAGTCTTTGAAAAGTGTTCAGCGCCTCCATCCGGCAGATCATCTCTGGTTACAGAGGTAGCAACCACATAGGTTAATCCCAGAACCTTTGCTGCCTGTGCTACCCTAACCGGTTCATCTAATTCAAGAGGATTTGGGTCTCCACCCTCTACAGCACAAAATCGGCAGTCTCTGGTACAGATTCTACCCATAATCATAAAAGTAGCGATTCCTTCCCCAAAACACTCTCCAATATTTGGGCATTTAGCGCTCTGGCACACGGTATTTAATCCCAGTTCCGAGAGTGTCTCCTTAACCTTAAATAAACCTTTTCCTCGGGAAATATCCTTTTTGAGCCACGAAGGGAGTCTGCTAACTCTCACGGTTGTTCCTTGTATAGATATATCTAAACAATGGGGTTCTCTACCTTTTTATGCTACTCTTCTGTGTTTCACCTACCCCAATAAATGGTACAGCCCCACCGCCGGTAACCTGGGGGAGTATCCCATTCCATTTTTCTATAGCCTTGAGATTTGCCTCTATCTTTCTAAGCTCTATAAGGTCCGGTGAAATA
>JBAZOX010000053.1:0-12509 GCA_041648535.1 Desulfobacteria bacterium
ATTGATGATATTTCCATGATATTTGGGACATGGCCAGGTGAACCGGATGATGGATTTGAAGAGGATATTCATACATTGCGTCATCAAAGCCTTGCAGGGAATTACAGATAATGACTACCCCGAAGATCATAATCGATACAAACATTGTCTCTTATCTGATGCGCGGAGGCCATGAAGCTAAGGTTTATACCTCACACCTGAGAGGAAAGTTAATCGCAATCTCCTTTGTTACTGTGGGTGAACTTTATTATGGGGCAGAAAAAGGCAACTGGGGGCAAAAGAAAAGGCTTCAATTAGAAACTGTCCTTAAAAATTATGTCGTGATACCTTACGACCATGAAATTGCAAAACAATATGGAAAGGTACTGGTTGAGCGACAGCGACTGGGGCGGCCCATATCTTTCAATGATGCGTGGATTGCGGCTTGCGCAATACGACATGGCACTCCTTTGATAACCCATAACAGCAAGGACTTTGAATCAATTTCTGGCTTACAAATTATAACTGAAAAAATTACAGTGGAATAGTATAGGATAAATTGACAACTGTTCATTTGACAACCACAATATAAATTCACAGTAGTTTTACAGCATACAATCTAATTTTCCGCAATATATTACGGAGAATAGTCCTTATAATATGTGTTATCCAGCCACGAATGTGAGGTAAACCATGTACCCGTATGACTTCACACCGACTCTTAAGGGTCTAAATCCGGAAGAGGCGTTCGTGGTCATGCCCTTTGAGACCGACTACGACCCAATATATACCGACTTGGTCAAGCCAGATGTAGACTCCGTCGCCAAGAGCCTAAAGCGCGTGCTTAGGGCATATCGTACGAAGGGCGACCTACGGACAACTTCTGGATGGATTGAGGTTATGGAGCATCTGTACACAGCGCAGGTTGTACTTGGTGTTCTCACCGAACGGGTGAATGCGAACGTTCAGTACGAGCTAGGGATTGCGCACGCCACACAGCCCATCCGGCGCCAGGTGCTCATAGCAGAAGGGAAATATACACCGGCATTTGACACGAAAGACCTGATTTTCATGCAATACTCCCCAAGCTCGCCTGTCGATTCCGTCGCAGAACTTGCGGATCGCATCCAGACAGCACTTCGAGAGTGGGAAGTCGAGCAAGAGGCCATCGTCCGCCACGCGATCGCTAAGATCACTCCGTTCGAATTCGAGATCGTTATGCACTGGGCACCCTTCAGAAACTTTGCGGTCGCGACAAGTGGGAGTGGTCCCGGCGACTACGAACAGAACATTGCTCAGGTCCACGGGCAAGACAAGAGATATATGGAGAGGGTATTTCAGAGACACTGTGACGCTATCGGGCAGCTTCAGCGCAGCGGTCTGCTTGGCTTGAACACGCATGCTGATCCGCCACGCGTTGAGTTCTCCTACTACTGGACAGACCTGGGCAATCTTGTCCTCCTTAAATTCGGGCTGATTGATCAAGCCGAGAGGCTGCAAAGGTATGAACGTATGCCAAAGCATCTCCGCCGCGTGTCTTGATGCCATTGGGCTACAGCCCAAGAGACTTGGATAACCACGCTTTGCAGTCGATCGCGCTCGCGCGCGGCGGTTTATCTCGGTCGTTGAGTCTGTAGGAAAAGTCCATTTTTAAGATTTTTTAAAAAATAATATTCAATAAAAACAGTGGGTTACGAAGTGCCCAATTGTTAATTCATGGCTTTTCCTACAGACTCGTTATGCGTAGATGCAATTTCTCCAAAAGAGGGACACAGCCCGGTTTATGAATGAACGACAAGCGAATAACCCACTGCACGGCATTACCCTGGAGCAGATCGTTAATAGCCTGGTTGAGCTTTATGGCTGGAGCGAGATGGGCAAACGCATCAACATCCGGTGTTTCAACAGCGACCCGTCAGTAAAGTCCAGCCTAAAATTTCTGCGAAAGACCCCTTGGGCAAGGAAAAAAGTCGAGGACTTATACATCCTCACGCAGAAGAAAAATGGCATGGAGAATGAGTTGTCTGTAAAATGAGAGTAATTGAAATTGCGGAAGAGCCCATTGAGCTATATAAAATCTTGAAGTTCGAAAATATGGTCGGTAGCGGTGGTGAGGCGAAATATGCAATCTCTGAAGGTCAGGTTTTAGTTAATGGTAAGGTCGAAACCAGAAAACGGAAAAAGATCATTTCAGGCGATATCATAGAATTTAAAAATGAAAAAATTCGTGTACAAGTCAAATGAGAATATGAGTTGGATAGCTTGAAGAGAATTTCGGAACACATTTTACGAATAACAACACCCTGCATCTCTGCTATGGTGGACATTAGGTGACACCCGTACCAAATCCGTGTTGATGGTGAGGATCTTCATTTGCTGCATATCTTTGTAGATGCTGATGCGTGCCCGGTCAAACAGGAGGTGTACCGCGTCGCAAGCCGATATCGCCTTGATGTCACATTGGTGGCCAACTCTTGGATGCGAGTTCCGGATGAACGATGGATTGCACTCGAAGTTGTAGAGGATGGATTCGACGCGACCGACGATTGGATTGTCGAACACGTACAAACTCACGACATCGTGGTCACCGCTGATATTCTGCTTGCTAGCCGCTGCCTTAAGGAAGGCGCACGTGTAATTGGTACAACCGGAAAACCATTCACGGAAAACAACATCGGTGAGGCAGTCGCGACTCGGAACCTTTTGTCAGAACTTCGTAGCGGAGGAGAGATAACGGGCGGGCCTCCGCCACTAAAAAAGCGTGACCGATCCCGTTTTCTTCAACAACTCGACGAAGTGATTCAAACAATCCGTCGTAATCATCTGTTCAATTCCACCTAACAAAATAAATTTAGAGGGGATCAGGACAACGATTTTCTGCTGCTCAACCCCGTATTTTAAATTTGACCGGCAGATACACGAGTTTTTATCAGAAAGTTGTGTTTCCAAAGCTCCCTGAGCAAAGTTTCCATACGTTGCCGGGAGATAAGGTTGTGGTGGGTGAAATACTGACCGATTTTACGGCGAGATGAAAGCTGATGCAGTAAGAGTGTGTTGACCTGAAGGGGTTTCAGAAGGTCAAGCCGGACGGCTTTTTCGCCAAACCTGCCGCCAAAATTCAAGGAGAGTATCTCGATAATGTCATGATAGGAGAGCCACCTCCATTCGCGGGCAATTATTCCGATGGGGCGATTGGTTTTACGTTGCCAGACAAGGGCGCCCAGAAGAGTTTGATAGGAGATGATTCCCCTGTAATATAGGTACCGCCCGAAGAGAAGTTGGCTGTGAGGAAGATTCCCCCGGTAATAATGTTCCTGAAAATCGGGGGTCTTTTCTCTCCGGACCGGTTTGCAGGGAGAATCGGAGGTAGTACCCTTGAAGACGTCAGACCTCGGACCTTTTTTCACCCGGATGCTGATATAGTCATTCAATATGTTGTAAGCATGGTTTACCTTGATGAATTGCTCAACAGGCCGTGCTTCGTGCAGGCAGTCGCTTCCCGATATGATATCCGGGTGAGTTTCCTTTGCCCTACGGCGATAAGCCGCCTTTAACCCTTCATGCCTCAGGTGATTTAAAAAAAGCACAGAAGGATCAATATCGAGACCGAACAGCTCACGACAGGCTCCTATGAGTTCTGAATAATGGTGGGCCAATATACGTCCTCGATAAATCTGTTGATCGGTTCGCTGAAATTTAGAGTTTTACTACTTCAAAGCTGATTTGTTTGTTGGATTTGATTTTTTGTTTGATAGGGCATAGCTCACGGAGAGTATATGAAAAAGGATTTTGTGTGTCAAGAGGATTTTTACCACAAAATATAGGGTGCAGTATCCGGGGTGATGGAAGGTAGGGAAACTTGGGAACGTTGTTTCTCGAAGCTTGCATTGAGGATGCAAATGGTGATGCTGCTTTAATTGCTAAAGCTCTAGGCGATATTGCCCGGGCCAAGGGCATGTCTCAACTAAACACTACCTCCAGCGTTTCCTCAACGGACCTGACCCCTACCAATTTTATATCCTCTTTGCCCTGAAAGGTCTTCTTATTGCTATGGGGTAATATACACCGGGTAAACCCCAACTTGGCAGATTCTTTTATCCTGATACCTCCCTGGCTTATCCCCCGAACCTCACCCCCCAAACCCACCTCACCAAATACGACGGTTTTAGGATCAACCGGTCTATCCATATAACTGGATGCCACTGCAACTACAATTCCCAGGTCAACAGCCGGCTCATCTATCCTAACCCCTCCGGCAACATTCAGAAAGACGTCCTGGTTTACCAGGCTCATACCTATCTTTTTCTCCAAAACGGCCACTAATAAAGAGACCCGGTTATGATCCACACCAATAGTTGTCCTGCGGGGCACAGCAAAACCGGTCGGGCTGACCAGCGCCTGAAGCTCAACAAGGATTGGCCTCGACCCCTCTACACTGGAGACCACCACCGAGCCAGAGACATTTATAGGCCTCTCTGATAGGAAAAGCTCAGAGGGGTTCATAACCTCTTCCAGGCCTGAGTCCTTCATCTCAAAGACCCCAATCTCATTGGTTGACCCATATCGGTTCTTTACCGCCCGCAGAATTCTATAGGGATGGCCCCGGTCTCCTTCAAAGTACAATACAGTATCTACCATGTGCTCCAGAACTCTCGGCCCTGCTATAGCCCCTTCCTTGGTTACATGTCCTATAAGAAATGTAGACACCCCCGTCTTCTTTGCCATGTACATAAGCCTTGCCGCCGTCTCTCTGACCTGAGAGATACTGCCTGGAGCAGATTGCAAAAGTGATGTATAGATTGTTTGAATGGAATCGATCACTATGACATGGGGTTTGAGTTCCTTTATCTCCTCAATGATCCTCTCCAGGGATGTCTCCGAAACAATGTACAGGTTTTTTGAAGACACCCCTAGGCGATCCCCTCTCATCTTGGTTTGCTTGGCTGACTCTTCCCCTGAAACATAAAGGACTTTCCTTTCTGACAAACCCAAATTATTCAGGGCTTGGAGCAGCAGGGTTGACTTTCCAATCCCGGGATCACCTCCAACCAGGACAACGGCTCCCAGTATTACTCCCCCACCTAAGACCCGATCAAATTCTCCGATGTTTGTGCTTAGCCTGTCCTCTTCATCTACACTTATCTCAGTTATGGGTTTGGGTGTTTCATTGATATCCAATCCCAATGGGTCCATTCGGGAAGAAGATTCTTCGCTGATTTTCTCTTCTATCAGAGTATTCCATTCACCGCAATCCGGGCATTTGCCCAGCCACTTAGGCGCTTGGTAGCCACAGGATTGGCATGAGTAGTAAGTCTTGACCTTCGTCATTTTTAGGCTCCTTATCCGCAGCGATTCTAACTAAACCCGATTAGTATTTACAGGCTTACCTTCCCCAACACCACAGACCTTTTAGCCCCGGTTGCCGATGGGATGTTACTTGACATTCCCATGATTGTCTCATTTGCTAAGATGGCAAAAGAGATAGCCTCCTTTGCATTTGACGGTATTCCAAATTCATCTATAGTAATAATCGGTATATCCTTAAAGAAACCTCTCAACAGGCTAAAGAGGTGTCTATTTCGGCTTCCTCCGCCGGACAGAATCACCTGGTCTATTGAGTATTTTGAAAGGATAAAGTCCTGATATGCCCGATGGATGCTCTTAGCTGTAAAACATGTCAATGTCGCCAACAGATCCTCTGACGCGATGTTTGGATTATCTGCAATCAGCTCTTTTACCAGGCTTTTGCCAAAGGTCTCTATCCCGGTAGATTTGGGAGGAGCAAGTTCAAGATAACTATGGGACATCAGTTTATCCAGAACGGCATGGTTTACACTACCTCTTTCTGCCCACCCACCGTCTACATCGAAGTCCTTTTCTCCACAAGAAAGTATCCTCACTGCCTCGTCAATCAGTGAATTTCCAGGCCCTGTATCAAAGGCAATTATGTCTTTTGCCTTTTCAGTAACTACCGTGACATTGGCAATCCCCCCTATGTTCTGGGCTGCCTTTGTCTTACCCTTCTCTCTGAAAAGGAGAAAATCTGCATAGGGAACTAAAGGCGCACCATGACCGCCTGCTGCCATATCCCTTTTTCGGAAATCGGATACTGTTACAATGCCGGTGCGTTCAGCAATTATATCTGCCTCACCAATCTGTAATGTAGAGCCTATCATATCCCCTTGCGGGGGGATGTGGTAAATAGTCTGACCATGAGACGCAATGAGATCCAAATCATTCTTAGAAACCTCGCTCTTAGTGATACATTCCAATACCGCCCTGGCAAATAACTCTCCCAATTCAAAATTCAGCATGCAGATACCCGCTGTAACTCCCTCAAATGCCTGTTCAATCCTCCTCTTTATTTCAATTGGATAAGGATAGTGGAGGTGGTATAAAAGACTAACCTTGGTTTTAATTCCATTTCCCCTGATGCTAACCAGAGCAGCATCAACCCCGTCATGCGATGTCCCGGACATGAGGCCAATAATCAACCTCTCTTTTTTCTCGGCTATCTTCAAAAGTCTCTTCAATTACTCCTCCGGTTTACAGTCCGTATCTTTCTTTCTATTCTAATTCACCTCATTCATCGTGTCAACAATCAAGAGGTTTTTTATGAATAAATTGACAAAGTCCTCTACTTAAATATAATGGTTAGAAACCTTTGCAAAGCTTAGATGGGTCAAAAAATGGATGCTGAAGCGAAAAGGGGTACTTTTTCAAAGCTCTCAGTTAGATCAAATAGGTCACTGGAAAGCCAACAATATGGTTACTGAACAGGAAGACAAAGAACTAAAATCCATCATCATCAATACAATCCGTAAGAAGGGGAGAATAACCTTTGCAGAGTATATGGATATGGCATTGTACCATCCTATCCACGGGTACTACAATTCTTCCAGGGAAAAGATCGGAAAAGACGGTGACTATTACACAAGTTCTCACATCCACCCGGTATTCGGGCATCTTATAGCAAGATTGATCTATCAAATGTGGAATATCCTGGGGAAAAGATCTGATTTTACAATAGTGGAGGCCGGGGCTGGGAAAGGGTTTTTGTGTTGTGATATGCTTAACTACGCCAGGAAACAATTGCCGGATTTTTATGAATCATTGACCTATAAGATCATAGAGATAAGCAACCATTTCCCTACTTTTCAGAAAGAACTGCTTAAAAACCACTCTCATGAAGACAGGGTTATATGGCATTCTCCTGATGATTTTAAGAAAAGGGGGTTCCGCTTCGACGGGTGTTATCTCTCCAATGAAATCCTCGATTCCTTTCCTTTCAATATGGTCAAAATGGAAGGGGGGAAGCTCAGAGAGGTTTATGTAATCCTCAACGAAAGTGGTTTTATGGAAGAGCTGGGCGAGCTGTCCACCCCTGCATTAGAACAGTACTTTACAAACCTGAATATAACACTGGAGGAAGGGCAAAAGGCTGAGGTAAACCTGGGAATTTTTGACTGGCTGAAAGAAATTCACAGTGCCATGGGCAAAGGATTCGTCATAACCATTGATTACGGATACACAGCAGATGAGCTTTTCGCCCCGTACAGAAAAGATGGCACTATTTCCTGCTACTACAGGCACACTATAAATCACAATCCCTATACAAGGTTAGGCTTTCAGGATATTACGGCACATGTTGACTTTACAACCCTGATGGAAACGGGCGAAAAGATGGGTTTGAAGAAGACCATTTATTCAGAACAGCACAAGTTTCTCATAGCCCTGGGGCTCCTCGATATCCTGGAGGACTTAGAGAAAAACAAGCACAACATGTCAACACTGGAATACTATAAAGAAAAACTAGCCATGAAAAACTTTTTTATGCCCGGGGGTATGGGAGTTCTCTTCAAGGTCTTAATACAACAGAAGGGGGTTGAGGACGCTAAGATAAAATTAAAGTTGTAAGTCAACTAATTCTGTGTTAGATTGTAACTGCTCAGGTGGATAGGCTGTAGGCAGTTAGCCTGTAGGGGGAAATCATGTGCGACCTGAACGGATAGCCTGTAGACTGTAGTCTAACAGCCTACAGTCTAAACAACCTAATAATTACAGGGAGGATTCTATGGTTGCTTTATTCAAAGCTAGAATTGAGGCACAATTGGCACATCAGTTGAAATTGAGAACTCAAGAACTTTGGAAGATGCGTAAGGGGAAAAAGAAGCTGCCTTTTATAACAATTTCAAGGGAATTCGGTTGCCGTGTCTATCCAATAGTAGAAACCTTGCAAGATAAGCTTAACAGACTCACAGGCAAAGAATACCCATGGGCCGTTTTTGATAAAGAGGTGATCCATAAAATAGCTGAGGAGCACAACCTCTCTGAAACCCTGGCCAATTCTCTGGATGAAAATCAGCGTTCACAAATGCAACAGTACATGGATCACATATTTCTCGGCAGACCCAACGAGTACAAAATTTTCCAATACCTTACCCGAGTCCTTATAGGTTTGGCAGAGAAAGGGAATGCAATCTTGATAGGAAGAGGGGGGTGTATCATTACAAAAAATGTCGAAAGGGGCATTCATGTCCGTCTGATTGCACCTTTTGAATTCCGTAAAGAAAAGATCAGAGATGAAATGGGGATTTCAGAAGATGAAGCAGTAAAATTAGTTACCAGAACGGAAAATGAAAGAGAGGCTTTTGTCGAGAAGTATACGTTGAAGTCCATAAAGGACCCTTACAACTTTCACATCCTGGTCAACAGTGCCCTCAATTCCCTGGATGAAATAGCAGAGGTAATCATCCATAATCTCAAGATTAAGGGCTACATTTAAACAGGTTTTTGATCAAACAAATCTCCCTTCCCCTTTAACCAAACTAAATCAGGTAAGCTTTCTAAATGGATGAAAGACTGAAGACAGAAGATATCATATGGAATCTGACCGATCTCTATCAGGGGATAGAAGACTCCCGTATAGAAGGAGATATAGAAAGACTAAGGCAGGGAATATCCAACTTTTCAAAAGAATACAGAGGAAGAGTCAGAGACTTTGATCCCAAAGGTCTCTTTACGGCTGTTTGTGAACTGGAGGGACTCAACCAATTACTGGGCAAAATAGAGAGCTTTGCATTCTTGAATTATTCGACCAGGTCCCAGGATGCAAAAGCCGGCGCATTTCTACAGAAGGTTCATGAACTGGAGAGCGAGTTCCAAAGAGACATTATCTTCTTTAACCTGGAGTGGGCAAACCTGGATAACGAGACCTCAGAAAAGCTGTTACATGCCCCTGAAATGGAAAAATACCGTCACTTCCTGAACGTCCTAAAAAAATACAGGCCTCACCAGCTAAGCGAGACCGAAGAAAGAGTCCTGGCGGAAAAAGAGCCTGCCGGGCTAAGCAGTTGGACCAAGCTCTTCGATAAGATTATCTCCCAGAAAAAGTTCGGAGAAAGGGGGGGGGTAGAAGAAGAGGTTCTGGCAGACCTGTATAACAGTAACCGCGAGGTCAGGGAAAAGGCATCTGAAGAATTAACCGCCGGTCTTTCAGAATACTCACATATATTAACACATATTTTTAATACCATCCTGACCGATCACATGATTACAGACAGGCTTAGAAAGTATCCTGAATGGATAAGCTCCAGAAATCTGTCGAACGAAGTGGATGAAAAAACGGTCAATGCCCTGACCAATGCAGTCAGGAGCCGTTATGACATACCTATACGGTACTATAAATTAAAAAAGAAGATATTAGGGTACAATGAACTTTTCGATTATGACCGTTATGCCCTCCTACCCTTTTCTTCCGAAAGGGTTGTACCATGGGAAGAATGCAGAGAAATAGTCCTTGCCGCTTTCGGTGACTTTTCTAAAGAGATGAAGAACATCGCTTCGATGTTCTTCGATAAACACTGGATGCATGCCCCTCTTATGCTGGGAAAGATGGGTGGCGCCTTTTCTCACCCCTGCATTCCCAATGTCCATCCTTATATAATGCTTAATTACACAGGTAACATCCGTGATGTACAGACCGTTGCCCACGAACTGGGTCACGGAATTCACCAGTATCTGGCAGCCAAAAAACAAGGATATTTTAACAGTCAAACACCCCTCACCATGGCCGAAACCGCATCTGTCTTTGGTGAAATGCTGGTTTTCAAAAAACAGTTAAAGGGAACCCTTCAAAGAGAAGAGGAAATAAGCCTTCTTTGCAGTAAACTGGAGGCTATGTTTGCAACCGTTTTCAGGCAAATATCCATGTACCTTTTTGAGGATGCTGTACATAGGGAAAGGAGGAATGTCGGAGAACTATCAAATGAGAAATTTAACGAATTATGGACAAAGACCCAAAAAGAGATGTTTGGTGACTCGGTCACCCTCACAGAAAACTACTCTATCTGGTGGAGTTATATTCCCCATTTCCTCCACGCTCGAGGATATGTCTATGCATATGCCTTTGGTGAACTCCTGACCTTATCCCTTTATAAGAGCTACGAAAGGGAGGGAAACGAGTTTATACCCAAATACATCAGTCTTCTCTCATCCGGGGGAAAAGCCTCTCCTGCGAATCTGATGAAACCCTTCGGAGTAAAACCGGATGACCCTCACTTCTGGTTAGAGGGTTTGACAATCATGGATGAAATGCTGTCACGATTGGAAGAACTTACAACCGTAACTACTCAGGCACAAAGTGGCAAAGGCACATAGGCACAAAGCAGAGCAAGGCAGGGTCGTTTCGTTGTTTTTCCTACTTTGTGCCTTTGGTACTCTGTGCCTTTGTGCCTACAGCTACTTACAACCAACAAAATTAGGAGGAGATAATGACAAGTTTTAAGGATCGCATTATTCGTGCATCTAAGCTGGATGTTAACCTGTATGAAGAGGTTGAGGCTGACAAGGGGGCTCTGGCCCAGGCTACTACGGTGGTTATTGTTTCAAGTGTAGCAGCCGGGATAGGAAGCTTTCAAACGGGAGGGTTTGTCGGGATTCTTATGGGCACCATCGCAGCCCTTGCGGGGTGGTATGTCTGGGCATGGCTAACTTACCTTATTGGAACAAAGCTCCTTCCGGAGCCACAAACCAAAGCGGATCTTGGCGAGCTGTTGCGAACTATAGGTTTCTCGAGCTCTCCAGGGTTGATTCGAGTGCTTGGTCTCATCCCAGGGTTTACAGGGATTGTCTTTTTTGCTGCCGGAATCTGGATGCTGGTGGCAATGGTCATAGCAGTCAGACAAGCCCTTGATTATAGGAGTACACTACGCGCCATAGGTGTATGTACCATTGGCTGGATCATTCAAATGCTGGTTATGTGGTTATTGTTTTCCATGATGGGTGGCTTTGGGAAGGCAGTATAAATGCAGCAAACCGGTACTAAAATAATGAAAAGGATTTTCATCCTGTTCATACTTACCCTTTTCCTCAGTGGATACCTCCAGAGTGCGGCTGTAAAGGCAAAAGAGCCTGATAATGCTCTTGTATTGTCTGAGGGCTTGGGGATGCCTGATTTTACAGATGATATGGACAAGGATTCTCTGAAAACAGCCGTTGGGAGAAGCATTGAGTACCTCAAAAGACTACCTCCAGACAGGGAATTTGTCTATGGTCCCCATACCTACACTGCCGGATATCTAGTAGAGTCCATGAATACATTTTTAGATATCTTTGCAAATTCTACCAGTCCAGAAGACTTAAACAAAAAGGTTAAAAGGCACTTTTATACCTATAAATCAGTTGGGGCTGATGGAGAAGGCGCTGTACTCTTTACAGGATACTATGAACCGGTGCTTAAAGGCAGCTTAATCAGATATGGTGAATATAGGTACCCTATATTCACAAAACCCGGTGATTTAATGGTGATTGACCTGGGGCAATTTTGTCCAGAGTTTGAAGGGGAAAAGATAGTAGCAAGATACAATGGTAACGAGGTTGTTCCTTATTATAGCAGGAGGGAGATTGACGTAGAAAAACCCCTTGAAGGTAAGGGGCTGGAATTGTTATGGGTATCTGACCCTGTAGAACTCTTCTTTTTGCAGATTCAGGGTTCAGGAATTATCGTTTTGGAGGATGGGAAGGTACAGAGGGTACATTATGCTGCATCCAATGGAAGGCCATATCAGAGTATAGGAAAAAAACTCGTTGATGAAAACATAATTCCTAAAGGGGATATCTCGTTGCAAAGCATAAAAACCTTTTTTAAAGACCATCCGGAAGAGAGAGACAGAATCCTGAATTACAATGAGAGCTATGTCTTCTTCGAAAAGGTCGACAAGGGCGCACTTGGAAACATAGGAGTTGTTCTAACTCCAGGAAGATCTATAGCTGTTGACTATAAATTGTTCCCAAAAGGAGGGCTTGCCTTCATCACCACTCAGAAGCCTGAGACAGACCAGTCTGATAGAATAACAGAGTGGAAAAGATTTTCAAGATTTGTCGTCAACCAGGATACAGGCGGAGCAATCAGAGGCCCTGGCAGAGCAGACCTTTTCTGGGGTAATGGAAAGTTTGCAGAGATTGCTGCAGGTGCTATGCAGCAGTATGGAGAGATGTATTTTCTGGTTAAGAAACCTTCTAAGAACTGA
>JBAZOX010000054.1:0-12487 GCA_041648535.1 Desulfobacteria bacterium
GGGCATTTCAAGTCTACGGGTGTCAATAAAATAGGTGCTATCGCTCTTTTTAATGATCTCTTCCCTTATAGCAAGCCCTTCAAAATTGTCGTAGTCTTTTTCCCTTTCATCCGCTACCAGCTCGATGGGCAGATTATCGAGAGAGGGGTGAAGATTGAACCTTTTCTCCTTCTTAATCTCCTCACAGGCTAAAAATAGTTTGCATTTAAAGAGATAATCCGATGTCTTTTTTTTATCCAGAGAGAGTAACCCACATGAAAAGAGATGGTCTATGTTTACCGTTACCATGGAATAGATTCTGTCCATAAAATGATTGGTTAACCTACGAGAAATACGCGCCAGGTTAAAACCTGCGGGGTCATTGCCGTAAAGGAGTTTTCTTAGATATTCTGTTAAGGAAGAAAGGGGGTTATTCTTCCTGAAATAGTAACGATCCAAAAAGTCCCTTACCCTTACCTGTGTCCCAAAAGTTACATGGATATCAGAATCGGAAAAGAGCAGATTCCCCTCTATCTCCAATTCCTCTTCCAGACGTCCCGGTATCCCTTTTACAAACTTGGATGCCAGGGTCTGTAGGATGTTCTTTCCTGCCCTTATGGGGAAGTAAGTCAAGTTGGTAGGAATAATAACGGTTTCTTTATTAGAGATTTCGCCCATTGTCTCAATGGAAAACCTCTTCAGATAATCCGATACCCTTTCCTTATCCCCTTTTCTATAGGCGGATATAATCTCTTTTTTATAGAACTCCGAAAGGACTGCGAGGTAAGCAGACCCTGTATGTATCGGGCCTTCTCTACCCGGGTAATTAACCATGAAATTTCGTGAACGGATAACCTTTTTGGTCTTTATCATCGCTCCTTCAGGAAAGATAACCCAATTTTTTCTGCCGGTGATGAGGTCACCTATTATGATATTGTTTCGATTGGGGTCATCTACTGACATGGCACCTACAGCCGTTAAATAATCTCCCAGTTTTCCTTTGAAAAAGGATGAATCTGCCAGCGAATTGGGCATATTGTTTGTTGTTTTTTTAATTATATAGGGGAGAAGAAAGGTTTCAGTCCTGGTAAAGTGGTTTACTACATAGAGGATAGGGTTATCAGGTATGTTTTCATCGCCGGCTGTATGTATATCCGCTTTTATGAATCTCTCCAAAAGCTTGAGGGACAGAACTGTGCCGTGCAGTATCGCATTTGTAAAGGTATGTTTTGTCTTTATTTAGATCTCTCCCTTCGGTTGTTCAGAATTACATAAAACATGAATCGTCGGAGTAGTATCAGGAGTGTGGAGGCAGAGGGGAAAAGTGATAATTTTGGACAATGTTCCTCTATCCTATCAACCTCGACCGGAACTTGCTCAATTAAAGAGCTACCTATGGGAATTTCTTTTCCTTGCTGATGATAGGCCAGGATCATTTCGTTAAGAGCGTCTCTTAACATATATCGGCATTCCTCAATATCCTTGCCTTCAGTAACTATCTCAGTCCATTCAACTAATTGTCCCATGTACCCGGAATCAATCTTTGTATATTTCGCTGTGTATGTTGTAAACATTGCTTAATCCTCCCTGATAGTAAAGATTGGTTTTAGCCTAACGTAGAACTCAACTGCCGACAACACTGCGGAGCACTAAACATTGAAAAACAACCTGCTTAAATGCGGGGCAGAGCCTTTCAAAAACCGCCACGCTGTTGGCGGTCAGGTGGACTGGTTAGGCGAACTTGCTAATATTATTACACACTTACAAATATGAGACTATAAACTATTTTGAAGAATTAGGTATTGTGTTTCCCGAATTACCCGAATTCCCACGAGACTCATCTGCGTCCAAAAAGGAAATTTCTATACTATGAACTTAAAATAACCTTCCTTGCAGACCCTCTTTGAAATCCCTTCCAAAGTGTTTAAATGCCTGTTCTGTAGCTACCCTGCCCCTTGGGGTACGAGAGAGATAGCCTTCCTGGATTAAAAAAGGCTCATAAACATCCTCAATGGTATCTTTTGCTTCATTAACAGCGGCAGACAGGGTGTCAACCCCTACAGGGCCTCCACCAAACTTATCGATTATGGTTAAAAGGATCTTTTGATCCATCTTGTCAAATCCCTTATGATCCACTTCAAGCATATCCAGGGCTTCATTTGCTACCTCTTCGGTAATTACTCCATTTGCCCTTACCTGGGCATAGTCTCTAATCCTTCGAAGTAGCCGATTGGCTACCCTGGGAGTCCCTCTGGATCTTTTGGCTATCTCTACAGCACCGAGAGGCTCAATTTTAATGTTCAGGATTCCAGCTGAACGGTCGATGATGGTTTGAAGCTCGTTAGGTGAATAAAAATCAAGCCTGGCGATTACCCCGAATCTGTCTCTAAGCGGAGAGGTGAGCAACCCTGCTCTGGTTGTTGCCCCTACCAGGGTAAATCTGGGGATATCCAGCTTTATAGATCTGGCACTTGGACCCTGCCCGATAATTATATCCAGTTTATAGTCTTCCATAGCAGGATAAAGAATCTCCTCAACTACATGGTTCAGGCGGTGTACCTCATCGATAAATAGCACATCATGCTCCTGAAGATTGGTAAGGATAGCTGCCAGGTCTCCGGGACGTTCAATTACCGGGCCTGATGTAGCCTTGATATTGCTATTCAATTCCTCGGATATTATATAAGCCAGGGTAGTTTTACCCAGTCCCGGAGGTCCACAGAACAACACATGATCCAAAGCTTCGCCCCTCTCCTTCGCTGCCTGAATAAATACCCTGAGGTTTTCCTTGATCTTTTCCTGACCTATATATTCATCCAGCAGTTTAGGCCGAAGGCTAGTGTCGTAATACACATCCTCTTCATGAGGTTCCGGGGTAACATCCCGTTTTGTCATACTGTACCCACCTTATATCGTTAGTCGTAAGTCGTAAACTACTAACGATTCACGATTCACAACTTACGACTTTGATAACACCCTTAATGCCTCTTTTAACAAGTCCTCAAGGACTGAGGTATCGGTTTTTAGGGTGTTTTTAGCCATTTCCAGGGCATTTTCTGCCACCGCCTTTTTATAACCCAGGTTTATTAGTGCCGAGATAACATCTCTCTCAACCTCTCCCCTGTCTGTTTCCCCTGCAATTGGAGGTTTCTCTGAAAAGGGTATCGTCCCGATTTTATCTCTAAGCTCTAATACCATTCTCTCTGCTGTCTTTTTTCCAACCCCTGGAGCAGCACTTAACCTACTTACGTTTCCCTCTGATAATGCCTTACAGAGGTCCCATACTGGAATCCCTGAAAGGATATTAATAGCTAACCTGGGTCCTATACCGGAGACGCCTATTAAGAGCTGAAAGATGTCCCTCTCTTGCCTGGTAAAAAAACCATACAACTGGAGAAGGTCTTCCCGAACATGGGTATACGTGTTTAGTTTAACAGTACTATCTATTTCAGGAAGTTGATAAAAGGTAGAAAGGGGGATATGAACTTTATAGCCTACACCGTTAACATCAACGATTAGATGATCGAGGGACTTATGAACCAATATTCCATGAATCTGAGCAATCATATTGACTTTTTTAAGGCTTCCCTCATATTTGTAGAGTGTATATGGCAGATGGCCACAGCGAGAGCATCGGAGGGATCAAAGGGAACAATCTCAGGAAGGTTCAGGAGTTCTTTCACCATTATCTGTATTTGATCCTTAGTGGCCCTTCCATAGCCAACTACTGCCTGTTTTATCTCCATGGGACTGTATTCATACACATCCAGCCCAGCATTAAGAGCTGCTAAGATGGCTATTCCACGGGCATGTCCCAACTTTAGTGCTACCTTTACGTTTTTGTGGAAAAACAGGTTTTCAATGGCCATAACATTGGGGGAGTAATCGGAGATAATCTTTTCTAAACCAGCATAAATATCCTTTAAACAGTAAGGGAATGAATTATTTAAGGAAGACGATATGCCCCCATTATAAATATGGAGAAGCCTGCCCCCAAGTTCTTCAATTATCCCATAACCGGTAACCGAAACTCCTGGGTCGATACCCAATACCAGCATATTACTCCCTGTCTTAATGTATCGGAATTTCTATCACTACTTGAAATTAGGAGAGGGGTCAGGAGCTAAGAAGTACTTAACTTTTCCATAATCTTATCTGGGATATCAAAGTTGGAATAAACCCTTTGAACGTCATCACTTTCTTCCAGCATTTCCATAAGCCTAAGTATCTGTTGTGCCTCTTTCTCATCCAATTTGACTGTATTCTTTGGAATCATACTGATCTCGGCCAGTTCATACTTCAAGTTTGCCTTATCAACAGCCTCTTTGACTTTTTCAAAGTCTCCTGGTGCCATGATAACATCATACTCGTTTTCTCCTTCTCGTACGTCCTCTGCACCGGCTTCAAGGGCTAAATCTATCAGTTTGTCTTCTTCTACCTTGTTTTTGTCAAATACTATTATTCCTTTTTTGTCGAAGACCCATGCGACACTCCCTGTTTCTGCCAGGTTCCCGTTATTCTTAGAGAAGGCATGCCTTATATCTGCTACTGTCCTATTCTTGTTGTCAGTCAATATATCTACCAGCACAGCGGCCCCTCCTGGGCCATATCCCTCGTATGTAAACTCTTCATAACTGACGCCTTCCAGCTCCCCTGTGCCTCGTTTAATAGCTCTCTCTATGTTTTCTGTAGGCATATTCTGAGTTTTGGCATTGGCAATGGCAGTTCTCAAGCGAGGGTTCCCTTCGGGGTCACCTCCTCCGGTTTTGGCGGCGACACTTATTTCCCTTATAAATTTTGTGAATATTCTTCCCCTCTTCGCATCCTCTTTACCCTTTTTGCGTTTGATGGTACTCCATTTTGAATGTCCAGACACTCCCGCCTCCTGAACTTTAACTACTCAGGTTCAAAGTTCCAAGGTTCAAGGTTAGAGAGCGATGAAGATCGCAAAGTAGCCAGCCGTGAACCATGAACCTGATAACCTGAGTAGTTACCTTTATTGAATACAAGTATATATATCACAGAATCTTGTGTTTTAAAAGAAAAAACATTTGGATACTGCCTCTCGAAAGAAGGGGAAAGTCAGTAGAACTGATTAAGACAGGACTCCTTATCCAGGGCTTCGGAGTTTTTGAATTGACAAAAGCCCGTATTTAAGATAGCTTTAACTTGATAGTACAGGAATTTCCATTTTAAATAACTTTAGGCACTTAACTTGATTTCAGAATACCACACTAATCCTGATGATGGACCACAGACAAATAGAGGGGGTAGGTTGGAAAATATTGAGCTGCAAAGAGAGATAAAGCGACTCTTAAAAGAGAAAAACGGTATTTTGCTGGCACATAATTATCAGAGGGATGAAATTCAAGAACTGGCTGATTTTACCGGCGATTCTCTGGGTTTAAGTATAGAAGCTGCCAAAACGGATTGTGATATTATAGTCTTCTGTGGCGTCCATTTTATGGCTGAAAGCGCTTCTATTCTATCTCCTGACAAAACAGTAATCCTTCCCAGACTTGATGCAGGATGTCCCATGGCAGATATGATTTCTGCCGATATTCTTGTAGCTAAAAGGAGAGAAAACCCTGAAGCTGCCGTTGTTACCTATGTCAATTCGTCGGCTGAGGTAAAGGCCGAAAGTGATATCTGCTGCACGTCCGCTAATGCTGTCCGTGTGGTGAACTCTGTAAAAAGTGACACAGTATTGATGACCCCTGATAAGAACCTGGCAAAATACGCATCGAGGTTTACCGATAAAAAGGTTCTTTGGTGGGAAGGCTATTGCCCTACCCATGATCGGCTGAAGGTGCAAGAGGTGTTGGAAATTAAAGCAAAACACCCCAGTGCCCTGTTTGTGGCTCATCCAGAATGCAGACCTGAGGTACTTGAGCTGGCGGATCATATATGCAGTACCTCAGGTATGTATGAATATGCTAAAAAGACAGACAATGAAGATTTCATAATAGGTACTGAGATGGGAATACTATACCGATTAAGAAAAGATAACCCTGAGAAGAAGTTCATTCTTGCCTCAAAAAGTTTGATCTGCCCAAACATGAAATTAACTACCCTGGAGAGTGTTTTAAATGCCATAGTAGAGATGAAGAATGTAGTAAATGTCCCAGAAAAAACAAGGATCCCAGCTAAGGAAGCCCTTGATAGGATGCTGGCCATCCCCCGAGACCAGGTTCTAATGGAATAGGAGTATGTTTAAGAGCGATATTATTTATTATTCTAGAAGCTTCTGGGATATAATTATCGAATCCTTTCGATCCTACAGACTAAACGGGGGGTTAAATCTGTCGGCTGCCATAGCCTTCTATTCAATCTTATCCTTGATCCCTTTCTTTTTTCTTCTCTTATCATTGACGGGATATATACTTGGTTCCTCGGAAGATGTATACAGGGCTGCTGTGTCTTTTACCAGAGAGCTTATTCCACAAATAGATACGATGGTTTTCGAGGAGACAAAAAGGATAATGAATAAAAGTGAAGTGCTGGGTTGGGTTGGAGTACTGTCTCTAATTTGGACAGCCAGCCTAATATTCACCTCACTGGAGTTTGCATTGAATGCTGTATTCAAAGTAAAGAAGAAGAGGCACTTTTTTTATTCAAAACTATTGGCATTTACAATGATACCCGTTGGCTGTGTTATCCTGACCACTTCAATACTAATAACCACCTTAGGAAAGGCTTTAGAGAAAGTAGATACCTTTATTGTATTTGGAACTGACCTGCATATCCTTTTTGCCGGTAGTGTGCTTATCAGGTACGTATTCCCATACTTGTTAATAGCTTCTGCCTTTATCTTGCTATTTAAAGTTATTCCCAATACCAAGATCCCGCTTAAGTACTGTATGGTTGGAGGAACCTTATATGCCTTCCTATGGGAAGTTGCCAAATACGTATTAGCATGGTATCTAAGCAGAAATCCCAATTATGGGATAGTTTATGGATCACTTGAAGCTATGATAATTTTAATATTATGGGTATTTTACTCTTCGTGCATTCTACTATTCTGTGCCGAACTGGTTTCAGCATATTATAGAAGGGACGTTACCCTGTTAAAAAAGGCATTTATATAAGGGTTTATGAAAGACAAAAAGACCAATCTTCAAGATCAACTGTTCCGAAAATTTGGGGGGAGTTTTCCTAAAGGGACATTCCTTTTTAGAGAATCAGAATCTGGTAAAGAGATGTACATTATTCAATCTGGGAAAGTGAAGATAACAAAAAAAGCAGGAGGCGCAGATAGGATTCTGACTACACTATCCAGTGGAGATTTTTTTGGAGAGATGGCAATACTAACCGATGGCCCTCGTTCAGCAACAGCAGAGGTAACTGAAGATAGTGAGATACTGGTTATTAACCCTGAGACCTTTGAGGCGTTGATTCAGGCAAACTCGGATATTGCGATGAAGATACTAAGAGAATTAGCAGAGAGGCTCAAAGAAGCCAACAGGCAAATAGAGGTTCTGTTATCGGTAACTACTCAGGCACAAAGTGGCAAAGGCACATAGGCACAAAGCAGAGCAGGGTCGTTTCTTTGTTTTTCCCTACTTTGTGCCTTTGGTGCTCTGTGCCTTTGTGCCTACCTGAATAGTTACTGTTATCGAAGGATGAAGAAGGTGGTAAGGTTCAGGAATAAAGGGTTTTAGGGGTTAAGGTTAGATGCAGGATGTGAATTTATCTGCCGAAAGGGTATTTTATGAAGAGCCGGCTATATCCAAATTATTAAGGGCCATAGATGACAGGAAAAGAAAAATATGGGCCTCCGGGTTAAAAGGATCTTCCAAGGCATTTCTTACGTACCTTCTGAAAGAAAAGTTGAACAGGGTATTTGTCATAATTACCCCAACTATGACAGATGCCCAGGTTTTTTGTAATGATTTAAGGTTTTTTTTAGGTGAAGAAGATTCCAATGCTCCACCGCAGCAGTTAAAATGCCTTCTATACCCTCCGTGGGATACCTTTCCATTCGATACCCTCTCACCCTCACCAGATATTATATGTAAGAGACTCGAGGTTTTGTACTCTCTTACGATGGGTTTTGGATCTATTATCATTACTACTCTTTCTGCATTAATGCAAAGAGTAGTAGCTAAGGACATTATCGAGAATGCTGCAGAACAGATATGTACTGGACAAGAAATCAATCGAGACAGACTGATCGAAAAAATGGTTGAAGGTGGTTACGCCCATGTTAGTGTGGTTGAGGCCAAAGGAGAATACAGCGTTCGTGGGGGAATCGTTGATATCTTTCCTCCCATTTTTGAAAATCCTATCAGACTGGAGTTTTTTGGAGATGAGATAGAATCCATCAAGCACTTTGATATGATATCTCAACGCTCATTAAACTCTTTAGAAAAAGCCACAATTCTTCCTGTTAGGGAGATCCTCTTAAATAGTACGACTGCCGATTATGCCATCAAAAGGATTAGGAATAAGGCCAACGACAACGATCTCCCCAGGAGTAAAAGCGATGAACTCTCCGATGAGATAAGGAACTCAGCAACCTTTCCAGGAATTGACTTTTTTCTTCCTTTTTTCTATCCGAAACTGGATACCTTCTTCGATTATCTACCCCAAGATGCCATTTTAATAATGAGTGAGAGGTGGGACATAGAAAGAGAGGAACAAAAATACCGGGATGAAATAGAGGAAGGCCATCAAAGATCCCTCATGCGAAAAGAATTTTATCCTGAAGTTTGCGAATTATACCTAACTCCTCATGAGATTAACTCGAACTTCGAAAGATTTCAGGTTGTATTGCTGGAAAGGTTTGATATTCATCAGCCCTATGAAACTTTCATTGAGTTTTACACGGAAGGAAATGAAGATATAAGAAAAGAGTCCATACACTTAAGGTCGGATGAAGGAATACTGGGTGTTTTTGTAGAAAAGATTAGAATTTGGCTGGAGGATAGCCATCAGATCTTTCTGGTATGCCATACCGATTCTCAGGCTAGGAGGCTCTTTGAAATCTTAAAAGACTATAATCTACCCTTTGGGCTCGATCCGGGACCATCCTTTCAACCCCAGATAAAGGAAGTCAATCTGTCTGGGTCAGCACCAAGGATGAGGATTCGGCTTGGTAGTCTTCTGTCAGGATTCCGTTGGCCTAACACAAAAATTATAATAGTAACAGAGGAAGAGATATTTGGTGAGAGAAAAAGGCGACATCCTAAAGCCAAGCTTGAGGATGATTATAGAATAACGACCTTTGGTGATCTCAAAGCAGATGACTATGTAGTCCATGTAGACCATGGAGTGGGATTATACCTTGGATTGAGAAAGCTTGACGTAGATGGAACAGAGAATGACTATCTCCTCTTGGAATATATGGATGGGGATAAACTCTATCTTCCGGTTACCAGATTAAATCTCCTCCAAAAGTACCTGGGGGTTAAGGGTTACTCCCCCAAATTGGATAAACTGGGAGGACGTTCTTGGGAAAACAAAAAGAAAAAAGTTAAAGAATCCATTAAAGAGATGGCTGAAGATCTTTTAAAGTTATATGCATTAAGAAATGTGCAAAAGGGTTTTGCCTTCTCAAAAAAGGATCATTACTACAGAGAGTTTGAAGCTGCTTTCCAATATGAGGAGACTCCCGATCAGTTGGAGGCTATTGAAAGTGTAATGAGGGACATGGAAGACGAAAGGCCTATGGAAAGACTCATATGCGGTGATGTGGGTTTTGGTAAGACCGAAGTCGCCCTCAGGGCATCATTCAAAGCGGCAATGGATGGGAAACAGGTGGCAGTATTGGTTCCAACTACTGTGCTGGCTCAGCAGCATTATCAAACCTTCGCACAGAGGCTCAAGCCATATCCTGTATTTATAGATATGCTTAGTAGGTTCAGAACCCGTCAGGAACAAAAGACTATTCTCAATAAGCTAAAAGATGGAGAGATCGATATTGTAATTGGGACTCACCGTTTGCTTCAAAAGGACGTGAGCTTCAAGAATTTGGGGTTGTTGGTTATAGATGAGGAACACCGATTTGGTGTTTCCCATAAAGAAAAGCTAAAGAAGCTGAGAAAATTAGTGGATGTGATTACCATGACAGCTACCCCTATCCCAAGGACCCTTTATATGTCTATGATGGGGGTCAGGGATTTAAGTGTAATTAACACACCACCCGAGGATCGTCTGGCCATCAAGACCTATATTACTAAATTCGACGACGATATCATCAGAAGAACAATACTTAGAGAAATTGAGAGGGAAGGACAGGTATTCTTTGTTCATAATCGGGTAGAAGGTATACCTGCGATGGTAAGGTATCTGAGAAAATTGGTTCCCGAAGCCAGGGTTGGTGTTGCTCACGGCCAGATGGTAGAGAGGGACTTGGAAAAAATAATGCTTTCTTTTATTGGTAAAGAGGTCAATCTTTTGGTTTGTACTACCATAATTGAGTCAGGGCTGGATTTTCCCTCAGCAAATACGATTATCATAAATCGTGCCGACAGATTGGGTTTAGCCCAAATGTACCAACTTCGAGGGAGGGTAGGAAGGGCAAAAGAACAGGCATATGCTTATTTGCTGGTACCAGGGAAAAATCTCATATCGAGTAACGCGTTGAAGCGGGTAAAGGCTCTCTCCGAACTCACCGAATTGGGTTCCGGATTCAGACTGGCAACACATGATCTGGAAATAAGAGGTGCAGGAAACATTTTGGGAAACTCTCAATCCGGGCATATTGCCACCGTTGGCTATGATATGTACAATGAATTGCTGGAAAGAACTATTAAGGAACTTAAGGGGGAAGAGGTTATCTATGAGATTCAACCGGAGATCAACATTAAGGTTCCTGCCTACATCCCTGAAGACTATATTAGAGATACCAATCAACGGTTGATGGTTTATAAGAGACTTACATCTATCAGCTCGGATGAGGAGCTAGGAGAGATGAGGAGAGAGATTACCGACAGATTTGGGAAAATACCCCCCCTGGTCGAAAATCTACTTGAAGTGGTAATGATTAAAATTCTGCTTAAAAGATTTCTTATTACCAGCGCTGATTACAATGGAAGGGAAATCATTTTGTCATTTGATCCCAAGGCTGAAGCATCTCTTGAAAAGATCCTCCAACTCATCGTCAGTGACGGGAAAAAATATAGATTTTCTCCTGATTTAAAGCTAAGTATACCCTTCAATAATGATAACTGGAAAAGTATTTTAGATGAGATTAAAAACGTATTGAAATAATCGTTATCACGTGATAGCTTTGTCTTGCTTAATCAACTTAAGCCGCTACCCCAGATGGAGGTATGATGAACCTTGCAAAAAAACAGATTCTAATCCTGTTTTTTATCCTCTCCTTTACTATTTCTTGCTTAAACCTTAAAGCAGTCGCAGAGACCATTGACAAGGTGGTTGCCATAGTTAATGGCGAGGTTATTACCCTTACAGAATTGAACGAAGCAGTAAGTTTCATATTAAAAGATACTGAGGGTACAATAAATTTTGATGGTGCAGAAAAAGATCCAGCCGAAATTAAAAGGAAAGTACTGGATCGGCTTATTGATAACAAGCTAATAGAGCAGGAAACAAAGAAGATGGGGATAGTTGTATCTGAAAAGGAGATAGATAATGCCCTGGAGAATATACAGAAAGAAAACTCTATCTCAAGGAAAGAATTGGTTGAAAAGTTGGAATCAAAGGGGCTGAGTCTTGAAAAGTATAAAGAGCAGATCAAACGGGGAATGGAGAAGATGATGCTCGTAAATCGCGAAATTAAATCCAGGGTGGTGGTGAATGAAGATGAACTGAAAAAGTATTACACCGAGAATATGGATTTTTTTAAGATGGTAACAGAGGTAAGGATTCAACATATACTTCTTCCTGTTCCCCCAAACGCGGATGAAGCAAAAATAAAAGACGTCTATGAAAAAGCCAGAGATTTATTTGTAAAGTTAAGTAATAAGGAGGACTTCGGAAAGCTGGCTAAAATGTATTCTCAGGACACTTCATTAGATTCAGGTGGTGACATGGGGTGGTTTAAGAGGGGGGAAGTAACACCATTTTTAGAAAAGGTTGTTTTTAGTCTTAAAGTTGGAGAGGTTAGTGACATAATCAGAAGCGGTTTAGGCCTTCACATAGTTAAGCTTATGGACAGAAAAGAAGAAGGGGTTAGACCTTTTAAAGAGGTTAGGGATGAGATAAAAGACACCATTTATGTAAAAAAGGTGGAGAAGGAATTTAAAGAATGGTCTGAGAGGTTAAGAAAGAGGTCTTTTATAAAGGTGAAGCTGTAGGCTTGGATCAACTTGCTCTTAAAATAAATCCATAATGCACTGATATTAAAGCAGGATATGAGAACCACACCGATTCTTGCAGCAAATTAAAATATTGCCCTTCCCTCCAACCCCCGCTCCCTCCAGGGGATGGGGAATTTATAGATAAATGCAAGGTAGGGAAATAGAGAATATGGAACTTTCTGTGATTGGAATTACCATGGGAGACCCTGCAGGGGTAGGCCCTGAAATAATTGTAAAAGCAC
>JBAZOX010000055.1:0-12195 GCA_041648535.1 Desulfobacteria bacterium
GTTACCATAACTTACCAGTTTGCTTATCTCTATCCCATTATTGTGCCCTACTATACTGAAGTTTATCGCATGCCCTCCACTCTGTGATATAAAACCTACCGAACCCCCATTTCCTGCGTATTGATCTGGTGTATTTCTCAGACCTATTTTGGGATTGAATATACCCATGCAATTAGGTCCAATAAGGTTGAGCCCCCCTTCTTTTGCTATCTTTGTAATCGTATCTGCCAGCTCCATCCCTTCCCTGGTTCTGGTCTCTGCAAAACCAGAGGTAAACAGGCTTACTCCCCCTACTCTTTTATGAATGCAGTCCTTTAATATTATCGGGGCTATCTGTCTCGGGACAGCCACGATGGCGTAATCAATAGGATCGGGGACATCTAAAAGGCTTGTATAGTTTTTAACACCCAGGGCTTCGATGCCAGGAAACTCTCCCGGATCGACATTGACAGAATAAACATTTCCACAAAAGGTAGCCAGGGCTCTCAGAAAGGAATAATTATTGTTTTGCCTTTTGTCTCCAATTACAACGACAGACCTTGGATTAAATGCCCTCTCCAACCCTTCAAATTTCTCTTCCATTTCAATACCTCCATTTGAGTTTGAGATTAGCCTTTTTACTGACGAAACATCTCCGCCCTAAACCTTCCTGCCTTCAGTTCTCTAATAAGGTCTTTTTCATCCTCGATCCTGTTTTCAAATATGGTAACAGACCGTCCTACCTCTATATGAGAATGGGCATCACTTCCTCCGGTACCCTTCAGATTGAGCTTCTGGCAGACCTTCACAGTGAATTCATTTTCAAGATCACTGTTTTGTCCATTGAGAGACTCGATGGTGTCCATAAATTTCAAGAACGGTTTTTTACATGCTTCTTCAACGCTCAGGGTTAAACCCGGTATGAAAAACTCTTTCCCCTCTATGAATGCCCCTCGAAAAGGATGAGATGCGATCATTACCCCTTCAACCCCATCGACCAATCTTCTCAATTCCCGGACAGAGACGATACCTGCAATTTCTTTCTCAAGCCCAAAGACCAGAATATCCCCATCCATAGAGGTTACTTCTACACCCCCCAGTACTAAAAAGTTATGTTCTTCCCTCAGCTTATGGATTGCATCCGGAGCCCAGATCTTATCATGTTCTGTAAGACAGACACCATCCAGACCAATCCTCTTTGCCTCTTCTATCAATTCCACCGGATCCAGATCACTGCACCTTGAAGTCGGCTTCGTATGAATATGCAGATCAATAATCATAACATCTCCAAAAATGCCTGAATTCTTGTCTTTAGCTGACCTAACCCCAATGATGGGTGTTCCAGTTCAACCTCCAATACCGGGATATTCTTCTCCTCTAACCTTTTCCTTTGACCTACGAAGTCATATTGAAAGGTATCACAGAACATGAGTCCATAGAGAATTACACCATCAACCCTATATTCTTCTATCATATTAAACACGTATTCAAATCTGGGGAAAGGCGGTTCCATACAGGCACAAGGGACCATATTAAGGTATCGAAGTCCAATAGCAGCTAGCGGGTTTTGATTATTTTCGACACTATCCCAGAAATACCTTGTTCCTGAACATAGATCATCGGTAACTACCTCAGCTCCACACTCCTCTACCAATCGAATAAATGCTGCATTGTCCATTATGCTGCCGCTAATCATTAACCTGGGACCAGGGTTGGAAGGACTCTTTCTCGACACAAGTTCAGCCAAAAGCCCTTTTAGGAGTAAGTTGTTTTGATCTTTAGGCATTATCATGCTCGATCGAATGATATCAGATACCTCCACCCCGGATAGTGGGGGATTGTCTCCTGCCATAAGGCGATGGATCTGCTTTAACAGCATGCGGTTTTCATTGTAGATATCTATAGCTTCCACCAGAGAATCCTCAGTGATCTCTTGACCCGATAAATCCTCCAGAGATTTTTTTAGCTTTTCCAATTGCCGGTAATGATACTGTTGAGAAGAATCAGAAATTTTATGAGGATGGTCCAGCAGGTAAGAGTAAGGTGCCCCTACATATATCCGCCAATTATCAAAGAGTCTGCAAACGGCATCACAGGTGTGGGCAACGATAATACCATCCAGAAAGTCATACTTTTTTTCTAAGCCCTGGCTTAAACACCCCCTAAGGTAAGGACACATATTGCTTTGCAGATAATCATCCCCTCTGCTTGTGACACCTTCATGCCCCATAATCCTGATGGGTAGTAAACCGGCAGCGTAAATAATCTCTTCAGGGACATAGTTGCATACCCATCCAATTACCTTTTTCCCCTGATCTTTCCATTTCTTTATGGATTCGTTCTGAGGAAAGGAGTTTAACTCTTCCCTCAACCTCTCCATGCTGTCAATTGAATGTACCACAGTTATCCCTCATGGTCTAGGTTTAATAACAATATTCATTATGCACTTTATACAGTATTATTTTTATCTTATAGATTGATTTTTTGTCAAGGAACTTTTACTGGGTATTGATAATAAATGCTTGAATCAATAAATGGATATTTTAAAGGAGATGGAAAAGAAAGAGAGGTTAATTTGAATAATCATAGGTTGAACCAGAAGGTATAAAAGGCAGGCGAGGGAGGGTATTGTCAATCCTATTCTCAAAAAATACTTGCTGGGAGATGATAGGGTTTAACAGCCTGAAAGGAAGCCAGCTTTAACTTTAAAGCCACCGGTATAAACCCCATCTGAATAGTCTATTTTTATATCCTTGAAAATCTTAATTCTAAGGGCAGTTTCTGGGGAAAGCAAGAAGTCAATCCCATCTTCTCTCACTATACTGTCATTTTCCTTTGGTTCATCCAGAACCAGGTCGAACTTAGGGCCAGATCACCCCATCCCTTTCATATCCAGTCTAAATAACTTACCTTTGTTTCCTTCCTCCGTTAGTAAATGGTTCAGCTTATCTTTGGCTTTGTCAGCAATATGAAACATACTTCACTCCTTTGTTAACTGATTATAAAATTGCAAGCAGGATACAGGTCAGGGAAAATAGTAAGATGGGAATTAAATAGCATGCTTTTTTTGAAATTGGAAGAAAAAAATGCTTATCTCTAAAGGCTTGCCTACTCATCATGTTAGAGAAAAGAACTACGAGGGTATCCAATGCCAGTAGGAAATTTCTAATTGACATCAACCCTATATAACTATATAACTAGCGAATAGATTTATCTTTTACTGTTTTTCAGTGTGAATCCAGAAAATATTAAAAAGGAGGCCGTGCAATGAAAATGAACTTCAAATTGTTTTGTGCCATTTGTGGAGTTCTGATCTGTTTCTTTACTTTTATGAGCAAGGGATATGCTGATGAGCCAAGAGGGGTAACCGGTGATACATTGACGATCGGAGTTATACTCGATCAAACCGGCCCTGCAGCCGATCTCACTCTACCCGGAACCAACGCTTTAAGAAGCATCTTCAGATATGCTAACGAACAGGGTGGAATTAACGGCAGGAAGGTAAAACTCATAGTTGAGGATGATAGATATGCAATCCCACAGGCCATAGCCTCTTTCAAAAAACTCCTTTACAGGGATAAGATATTAGCGCTGATCGGGCCTACATCTTCAGGGGCAACCGTAACCCTCTTTCGACACATGGAAAAGGAAAAGATCCCAACCATGGCGATACCACCTAATGATAAGAACGTATCACCTTTTAAAAGATATATCTTTGCTGTATTTGAAACCTATCCCAATACAATGAAGACTGTTATTGATTACATGATAGAGGATCTGAAGCCTCAGAATCCCAGGGTTGCCCTGGTTTACCCTGATAATGAGACGGGAAAACTGGACCTCGAATCTGCAATTGAGAGGCTCAAATTCCATAAACTGACTCCTGTAACAAAAGAGGTTTTAAACCCTGGTTCTCTTGATGCCACATCTCAGGTAATGACCATGAAAAGGCATCAGGTGAACAACATAGTATTGTGCGGTTTTCTTACCCAACCTACCGGTATACTTTTGAGAGAGTTAAAGAAGTTAGGTATGGATGTAAATGTCTTTGGAAACACAGCGGCAGCCGACGAACAGGCTATACATGTTGCCAAGGAAGCAGCAAAAAAATACTATGCAGCGAGCCCTTTTGCCTCATGGTATGACGAGGGTGAAGGTGTAGCCTTCATGAGGAAGGTAATCCTCAAGTACGCACCTGGTACAGAAAAGCCATATCGGGGAAAGACACACACATTCATCTGGTCACTTGGTTTAGTATTGAATGAAGGGCTTTTAAGGGCAGGTAAGGATATAGACGGAGAGCGGTTGGTAACGGCTCTGGAGAGTATAAAGGATTTTGACATGAAAGGACTCTCCGGCCCTGTAAATTTCAGTTCCAGTAATCATAAAGGGATAAATTCGGCAAAGGTCTTTAAGGCTGACCCGAGTACTGGAAAGTTTGTCCCTGTGACAGGATGGAAGATTTCCAAATAGAAAAGATATAGTGACTGCTCAGAAGCCAGGAACCAGAATTCAGGAGTCAGAATGAAATGGGAACCTGGCTCCTGACCTCTGATCCCTGAGTAAGTGACAGTTCACAGGAGCAAGGGATTCGTAGTCGTATATTCTTTCCCTCCAATATTATAACCAGCCGTTAGAGTTCTATAATTCCAGAGGCACAACACTCCCGCAAAATTTTTCTTGACTTTCGATATTTGACATATATAATATATTAGAAGATGCGAATATATGAATTTAATAAATGGGGGACAAATGGAGTTTTCAGAGACAGAAATAGAATTATTAGAACTTCAAGCAGACATATTAAAGATGCTTTCAAACCCTAAACGTTTGGCAATTGTTCATATCTTAAGGGAACAAGAACGGACAGTTGGAGAGTTGATTAAGATTACCGGTTATCCTGCCGCCAATATATCCCAGCATTTGTCCCTCCTCAAATCTAAAGGCTTGGTCGTTACCCGTCGGGAAGGAACATATATTATTTACGCTCTGTCGAGTCCTAAATTAGACCAGGCCTGCGATATCATGCGCGAAGTATTGATGGAACAGTTGGAGCATAAAAAGAATCTTATGGCAAAGGCAATGTAGTCATGGTTAAGATTAAGCAAAATCAAGTGAATTTTCCAGTGTGAACTATTAAGATATATATTGTTGGAGGTAAATAAAATGGCACGTCTAACGTCAAAACAAAAAGACTGGTTAAAGAAGGAATTTGATCAAAGAGTAACTTTCGATAAGACAGAGCGTAGGCTCTATTCCCACGATACAGCGGCCATCCCGGGCATAATTCACCCCTTCATAGGAAGTACTATCCCGGATGCAATTGTCCAGCCTGAGTCGGAACAAGAGATAGCTCGCCTGGTTTCATGGGCAAATGAAAATAACATGCCCCTTACCCCGCGAGGAAAGGCCTCCAGTGGGTATGGAGGGGCTATCCCTATGAAGAAGGGTATAGTAGTCGATTTCTGGCGTATGCGGGAGGTCATTCACACAGACAGTGATAGCTTGAAGGTTACTGTTCAGCCCGGGATAACATGGGAAAAACTACAGAAGGAACTGGTCAAGCAAAAGTTGGATCTCCGTCTCTATCCTACAAGTGCGCCTTCATCTTCTGTTGGTGGATGGTTAGCTCAGGGTGGTGCAGGTATTGGATCATACGCCTATGGGTATTTTAGAGACAATGTAATAAGCGCTCGTGTGGTATTGCCTGATGGCACCATTAAGGAATTTTACGGCGACGATCTGGATCTGGTTTCGGATGCAGAGGGAACAACCGGGTTTATTACCCAGGTGACCCTGATAATCAAGAAGTTGGAAAATATTGCCGTTAGCGCCCTTGCTTTTCCTGATGCCGGGAAGTTACAAGAAGCTATAGAGACTATGGACAAAAATGAATTGCCCTTCTGGTCGATTGTTTTTATCAACCCGAAAATGGCTGAGCTTAAAAATAGGACTCCTTTGATGGAACACCTGGGGCACACAGTGGAAGACCGTATTATCTTACCGGCTGCATATGTAGTAACGATTGCTTATGCAGAGAAAGACGCCTCAAAAATAAAGGAGAAACTAACTGAAATTGCTGGAATGTTTGAAGGCGAGGTTTTGTCTGATAGAATTGCGGAGCATGAATGGGAAAACCGGTTTAAGCTTATGGTTGTGAAACGCCTGGGACCTTCCCTTGTCCCTGCGGAGGTAATTGTCCCTCTTAATAATCTGGGTGAGGTAATGAGTGAAATTGAGCGAAAGGTAAATCAACCTATTGTAAAAGAAGGGGTAATCATTCACAAAGGCAGGGGGGGGAAACCTGAAGCAGTTATACTTGGCTTTATTCCCTCTGACCAGAGGAAATTCTCTTACAACTTCGTTTTCGGCCTCGTCCTGACTATAATCAAAATTGCCGAACAACACGGGGGGCGGGCTTATTCAACAGGTCTTTACTTCACTAAGAAAGCCGAAGATGTCCTGGGTAGTAAACGATTAGAAAGGCTTAAAAAGTTTAAAAAGGAAGTGGATATAAGAGGTATCTTTAACCCCAAAAAGGTTCTGAGCAGTGGAATCATCGGATTACTGATGAAGATGGTCAGTATCTTTGAACCACTGATTCGGCCATTCGGGAATGCCGTAATCACCCAGGTTGGAGAACGCTATAAAAAAGCCATACGGGGTATCCCGCCTGATGTGGCATGGTATGCCTATTCCTGCTCCCAGTGTGGTTACTGTGTTGACGAATGCGACCAGTTCTATGGTCGCGGATGGGAGAGTCAAAGTCCAAGAGGAAAATGGTACTGGCTTAGGGAATATATGGAGAATAAAGTAGACTGGGATCAGAAGATGGTAGACACCATTATAGCATGCACGACCTGTGAGCTGTGTAATCAGAGATGCTCTGCCTCTTTGCCTATTGAGCCTTCATGGATGAAACTGCGCGGGAAGCTGATCCATGAAGATGGTAAGATGACCTTTCCGCCTTTTGAGATGATGGCTGCTGCCCTTACCAAAGAAGGAAATATCTGGGCAGGTTACAGAAAGAATCGAGACGCATGGTTCCCTGAGGAGTTGAAGGAGAAACACGGCCCCAACAAAAAGGCCAATAACGTCTATTTTGCCGGATGCACGGCAAGCTATGTGGAAGAAGATATTGGGAAGGCATCAGTAACCCTTCTGGATGCTGCGGGAGTGGATTTTACCTATCTCGGGCCCAAGGAGAATTGCTGCGGAACCCCTATGCTGGTAGCCGGCAAATGGGATATCTTCCTCAATAACATGAAGAGGAATATTGCCTCTGTTAAGGCATGCGGTGCAGATACGGTAATCACCTCTTGCCCTGCCTGTGACATGATGTGGAGACACATATATCCCCAGTGGGCTAAAAAACATGGCATTGAATTCGATATTAAGACCAGGCATTATAGCCAGATTGTCAGCGAACAGATTCGAGATGATAAGTTCAAGTATACCCACGAGGTTAATAAGAAGGTAACATGGCATGACTCCTGTCATATGGGGAGAGTCAGTGGAATTTACGATCCTCCCAGGGATATGATTAAGGCAATTCCAGGCATCGAATTCGAAGAAATGGAGTATAACAGAGAGGATGCTCACTGCTGTGGTTCTGTGCTGACATTGCTTAAGGAACCTCTGGTTGCCCATGATGTGGGGGATATAAGAATCAAGGAAGCCGAGGAGATAGATGCCGAGGCAATTCTGGCCCTATGCCCTTGTTGTGAGTTTCAACTCCGTGTCAGTGCGGACAAAAAGGGTAAAGCTATAGGTGTTCATGATTTGGCGGCCTTTGCTTGCCTGGGTCTGGGCAAAAAATTCAAGGATCCGGAGCCGGAAGTGACACGGCAATGGGCGGTTTTTGAAGGGATGATTGCCTTGATGACCCCCCAGGGATTTGCAAACCTGATGAGCAGCATGTGGCCGGAGCTCATCAATGCTATGCCTTTGGGAATGGGCGGCATGATGCGCTTTATCGGGAAACTTGGTCCACTGGGCGGTGCCTTACTTTGGATGATGAAGCCCATGTTTCCTATCCTGTTCCCGATCTTGCTGCCCAAAATGATGCCAAAGGTTATGCCTGCCATGCTGGAACGTGTTGCAGAAAAGATACCTATGCCTGATTATATGAAGGAACAGATGCCGGAACTCATGCCCAAAGTAATGGATAACCTGATGCCCAAGATGCTCCCTGATGTTGTTCCTCTAATTGTGGATCCTATGATTGACTATCTTAGGGGAAAACAGGGGAATAGAGTACGGCTGGCATCCGGTTATGCTGGCACCGGTGAAACTGCTTAGTTCATCCTGAAAAATGAAAAATTTCCTTTGGAGTGAACATGAGCAGGATTTTTGGGGCACCCATCTTGACGAAGCGGAAGATAAGCATTTTCAGGTGTTTGAGCCTTAAGGGCGAGTTTCTGAAAATGCCTGAAGCGAGTCATAGATGGGTCAAAAAACCTGAACCAGAGAGCGGAAAAGGGAATTTTTCAGTGTGAACTGCTTAGAATGTCTTTAACTGAGATTGAATAAAAAAGTGGGTTGTGTGTATTTTTCCCTTGACAATAATTTTATATTGTTTGTATTCTCTCTTTGTAACTTTTCGAGCTTTGAAAAAGTACCCCTTTTCGCTTCAGCATATATTTTTTGACCCATCTAAGCTCGCTCCATTGAAAATTCACAAACTCACCCTTAGGTCTCAAACATGTGAATTTTCTACATTACGCTCGCTAAGATGGATCCCCCAAAAAATCTATGCAACTCCCTCTCAGGTATACTTCTTCAAAACATAAATAGTTTTGCAAAGCTCAATACATTAATTAAAATTAAGGGAGGTTTAAAATGGATTTTTCTTACACGAAGGAACAAGAGGTATTGAAGAATGTAGTGCGGGAATTTTGTGATAAAGAGGTAGCCCCAAAAGCAGCGGAATTTGATAGAACAGCGGAGTTTGATTACAGCATCATTGAAAAACTCTCCAGGCAAGGACTGTTGGGTGTGATTATGCCCAAAGAGTATGGGGGTGCCGGTGGAAGTCATATAGATCAGGCGATAATCTGTGAAGAGATTGGCAGGGATTCTTTGACGGCAATGGTGGCAACGAATATGGCATGGTATATGGCCTATGAGTGTTTGGTAGTCGGAACAGAGGAAAATAAAAAGAAATGGATTTCGTATCTGTTTGATGGAAAAAAGATGGGCGCCCATGCCGGGACTGAGGCCGATGCAGGGACTGATGCAGCATCAGTCAGAACCTGGGCTAAGCTGGAAGGGGATGAATGGGTCATCAATGGCACAAAATGGTTCGTTTCAAACCTTGGCAAGGCAGACTTCTATTTTATTACCCTGCGTACGGCTGATAGTCGTTACGGTGGAATAAGTACAATACTGGTGGAAAAGGACACTCCCGGTATGACTATTGGGAGAAGAGTGGACCTTATAAGCAACAGGGCTATAAGTAACGGCGAATTGATTTTTGAAAATTGCAGAGTACCCAGAGAGAATTTGATTGGCAGACTCAACAAGGGTTTTCTCGACATGATGGTACTGTATGATGTAATAAGGCTTTACCTGGCTATAGGAGCAGTGGGAATAGCAAGGGGCGCTATGGAAGAGTCCATCAAATTTGCTCAGGAGCGGCAACAGTTCGGTAAGCCTGTTGGGGATTTCCAAATGATCAGAGCAATGCTTGCCGATATGGCTACAGAGACTGATGCTGCAAGACTCATGACATACAGAGCCTTAGATATGGAAGAGAAAGGACTCCGGCATACAAAGGAGACTTCCATGGCAAAACTCTACGCCTCTGAAGTTGCTGACAGGGTAACCTATAAAGCCGTACAGATACACGGAGGATACGGACTCACCATGGAATTTCCTGTGCAGCGTTATTGGAGAGATGCCAGACTCTGTTCTATAGGGGAGGGCACCAGTGAGATACAAAGACTGATAATTGCTGCCGAACTGTTAAAGAGTCAGAATATCGTACTCGATTCGGCCCTTGATTAAATGGTGCTGTGATTCAGACATTAAGACTATAGACCTCAGACATTAGACATTAGACTTCAGCCTTCCGCCTTCAGTCTATCCACCTGAGTAGTTACTATTAGAAGAGTCTGGTGTCTAACGTCTGGAGTCCAGTGTCTGAATTGGAGTAAATGGTGGTATCCATGAACATAGTGGTTTGTGTGAAACAGGTGCCTCAAGAGATTCGGATAAATAAAACAAAGGGCACTTTAATTAGAGATGGTATAAAAGGGGTTATTAATCCGTGTGATAAGAATGCTATAGAGTTGGCGATAACCTTAAAAGAGAAGCATGGGGGCAAGATAACACTTGTCTCTATGGGACCAAAGGATGTGGAAAATACCCTGACCCATGGGTTGGCCATGGGTGCGGACCAGGCGGTTCTTGTCTGTGACAGGGTATGCGCAGGGGCCGATACCCTGGCAACCGCGTTTGCTTTGGCCACGGTTATCAAAAAACTGGATGATGTTCAATTAGTGCTCTGCGGTAAAGAGACCGCTGACAGTGGTACACAACATGTGGGACCACAGATTGCCCATTATCTGGGAATCCCCCAGGTTACATATGTTGTAAACCTGGTAGTTGAGGGCAGTAAAATACGGGCAACAAGACAGTTAAAAGATGAATATGAGACTGTGGAAGCAGGGCTACCAGCTTTGGTTACTGTTGTTAAAGGGATAAATGAACCGAGGATGCCGACCTATCTTAACATCTACGAAGCTTCAAAAAAGGATACTCATAAATGGTGTGCAGAAGATCTCGGTCTGAAAGAGGATGAGGTAGGCATCCAGGGGTCACCCACAAGGATTACTAAAGTCTTTGCACCGGAGGCCAAAAGGGAGTGTAAAATGCTCAGGGGTTCGATAGAGGATATATCCGGCAGTTTAGCCAATGACCTAAAAAGTAAGGGATTAGTATGAAAGAAATGGACCGGTATAGAGGCGTTTGGGTATTTGCAGAACGGAAGGACAGCCAGGTAATAAAGGGTAGTCTTGAACTCTTGTCTTTGGGGCGAGGACTTGCCGATGAGCTTCAGGTAGAACTGTCAGTTCTTTTGATGGGGGATCGTTTAGGCGGCATTCCGGAGGAATTGATATACTATGGGGCAGATGTAGTATATGTGATAGAGAGCCCTATTCTTGAAAGGTATACTACATCTCCCTACCATAGGATCGTATGTGATTTGATCAGAGAAAACAAGCCAGAGATAGTCCTCTTTAGCGCCACGCATCTTGGTATGGATTTGGCTCCCAGGGTAGCCTGTGAACTGAAGACAGGCCTAAGCGCTCACTGTGTGGATTTAAAGATGGATAAAGAAAATAGACAGTTGCTTCAGATTTGCCCGTATTTTGATTATATGGCGACTATTGTAACCGATACAAGGCCGCAAATGGCTACTGTTCAGCCTGGCATAACCTCTCCACCAAGGCGAGATGATTCCAGGCAGGGAAAGACAGTAAGGGTTGAATTTAAGATAGAACCCGGAGATATTAAGATCGTTGAGGTGGAGGCAAAAAAGGAAGAGGATACCGAAAAGATCGAAGAAGCGGATGTTATTGTTGCCGTGGGCCGTGGGCTTAAAGATATGCGCTTGGCTGAGGAATTGGCTTCTGTTCTTGGGGGAGTCCTTGGTGCGACCCAACCCATTACCGAGGCCGGCCTGTTACCGGAATCTCGTATGATAGGACAAACAGGCAAGATCGTTCAGCCGAAGCTGTACATTGCCTGTGGAATTTCCGGCGCAGGGCAGCACATTGTAGGAATGCAAAATTCAGGCACTATCGTAGCCATTAATACTGATGAAAAGGCCCCTATATTTAAGGTAGCCGATTATGGTATCGTTGGGGATGTTTCTAAAGTAATACCGGCACTCATTGAGTCTTTGAAAGGTTAGAGGAGCGCCTCCATCCATCCGTCTTTACCTTTCTCCACCATTATATATGTCGTTCGTCTAACTCCGGTCACTCCTTATAAGCCCATCTTCTAAATTAAACCCAAAAAATAAACTGTAACTTGGATTCCTACCAAAATTAACCTTGCAAATTGAAAGTGTTTATTTTAATATTGATGGACTCGTAAAAAGTCAGGCATCCCTTATGCAGCCATTATGAGCGGATGCCTATAACGACGGTCAAATAGGGTGAAAATTTTTCTCAGTTGGTCCCAAGCTTTCGAAAAACGCTCTTTGAC
>JBAZOX010000056.1:0-12138 GCA_041648535.1 Desulfobacteria bacterium
GCAGGGCAAAAACCAGAACGGTTTTCCTGTAGCAAAGAGAAATCTCCAAAAGTCGTCTGTATGCCCCTTCCATCTTTTTGTAGCCTGCCTCAAACCACTGTCCCATCCTGTAAATGTAAGCAAATCCGGAAGGGGTTCCGGTGGGGTTCCCCTCTATTGATTTCATCCTTTTCAAAAAGATGGAAGCTATCATCGGGGTCAGGGTAAAGGAAACCAGCATGGATACCAGGACGGAGAAGACCACGGTAAGCGCAAACTGCATGAAAAATCTTCCGACCATCCCCTTCATGAAGGCCACGGGAAGGAAGATCGCAACGATGGCAAAGGTGGTAGCCATAACCGCAAGTCCTATCTCAGAGGCGCCAAAAGAGGCAGCCTCCCGTGGTTCCCTCCCTTCCTCGATATGACGGTATATGTTTTCTACCACTATGATGGCATCATCAATGAGAAGACCAACGGAAAGGGAGAGGGCAAGCATGGTCATGTTGTTAAAGGTAAAACCAAAAAATTTGATCATGGCAAATGTGGAGACAATCGATACAGGCAGAGCTACGGCAGTGATGAGGGTTGTCCTGAAATTTCTTAAGAAGATAAAGACGGCAATAACGGCAAAGAGACTGCCCAGAATCAGGTGTTTTTGAACCTCGTCTATGGAGCGTTTGATAAACGTGGATTGGTCAAAGGCGATGTTCAGGGTCATGCCAGGCGGCAGGGTCTTTATAATACCTGAAAGCTCTTTCTTGACCCGGTTGATCACCTCAACGGTGTTTGTCCCGGATTGTTTCTGAACTCCTATACCAACCGCAGGTATCCCGTTGAATCGAACAAGGGAACGTTTCTCCTGCATCCCATCTTCAACCCTTCCAATATCACGGAGCCTCACCGGTGCTCCCTTATAATAGGTGACAATCAGATCATTGAAATCAGGCACATTGGGGAACTCCCCCTTGATCTTTACCGTGTATTCTTTGGACGCAGCTTCAATCCTCCCGCCGGGAAGTTCCACATTCTCACGCTGGAGCGCCCCTAAAACGTCATTGGCTGCAATATGATAGGCTTGAAGTTTATTTGCGTCAAGCCAGACCCTCACCTCCCTCAGCCTCAATCCACCCAGCCGGATAGCACCAACACCATTGATCCTCTGAAGCTGCTCTTTCAAGACCTCATCGGCATACATAGAAAGATCACGAACGGACCTTTGGCCTGCAAGATTGAACCACAAAACAGGCGTTGCATCCGGGTCAACCTTCTCTATAATCGGTTCGTTAATGTCCTTGGGGAGTTTTTGCCTGACAACAGAGACCTTCTCCCTGACATCCTGTACGGCAAGATCGATGTCCCTTTCGAGGACAAACTCTACCGTTACCAGGGATGCCCCTTCGATACTTGTAGATGTAATACTCTTGACGCCGTTGATTGTGTTTACAACTTCTTCAATCTTATCCGTGACGTCAATGTCCATTATCTCCGGGGATGCACCCTTCAACCTTGTTGTGATATTTACAATTGGAAAATCAACCTTGGGAAAGAGGTCAACACCGATCTCAGGGTAACTGACCAGGCCAAGAACCACCAGAGCAAGGATAAACATGGTTGCAAAGACAGGCCGTCTAATAGATGTATCAGCGAGCCACATTGACCTTCACCCCCTCCGACAGGTTGTTTTGGCCTACGACTACAACCATCTCGTTCCCTTTCAGACCTTCTGCAATCTCCATAAGCTCTCCGTACTTACTGCCAATCTTTACCTCTCTTTCTCTGGCACGGTCGCCCTCAACAACAAAGACCCTGGTTCTCGAGTCGTCATAGAGTATAGATGTGATAGGTACAACGGTTGTATCCCTCGGTACACCGGTATAGAGGGTAACATTGGCAAAGAGTCCTGGTTTCAGGAGCCCATCATGATTGGGAACCTTTGCTTCAACCTGAAGGGTCCTGGTCCTTTCCTCAAGGCTGGGATAGAGGATGCTCACCCTTCCCTTAAATTCCTTGCCAGGAAAGGCATTAGTCCTAAAGAGCACATCCTGCCCTATACGGAGTTTACCAACATCCTTTTCTGTTACAGTAAAATTGAGCTTGAGAGGATTGTTCTGGATGACCGCAAAGAGGTTTGTGCCGTTCCTCACATAATCCCCTGCTGAAACCTTTTTCTCCTTTATAACACCATTTATGGAAGAGTGGATACTTGTTTTGGAAAGCCTTTCTCTAGAAAGGGCACAGGTTGTCTTTGCCCGTTCCACCTCAGCCATAGCCAGAGACAGACGGGTAGAGACATCATCGAACTGTTGTTTTGTGACCAGTTCTTCCTTATAAAGGGCATCCTTTCGCTGATACTCCAATCTCGTATTTTCAAGGGTCGCTTCTGCCTGCTTTAAGGTGATCTCTGTTCTCTTCAACTCCAGGCTATAGTTTGTATCGTCAATTGCCGCAAGAAGCATCCCCTTTGAAACCACTGTTCCTTCCTCCACTCTTACACTTCTTAAAACCCCTTCAATCTCACTGCTTACCACAACCTCCTCACCAGGCATCAGTGTACCGATGCTTTCCACGAATGGTCTGAAAGACCTTTTCTCAACAGCCTGAACACGGACATTAATAGCCTTACCCCCAGTCACTTCTACCTTTTTCTTCTTACAGGCAGGGCAAATTAAGATAAGGGATAGAAGAAACAACAAAAGGACAACCTGACCTGATCTGTTACCTTTCCCGTAATCATTACCAATATAGTATTGCATAAGCATAGATTTGCCCCCTTTTACTTTTTTACCGCATCCTGACTGTTAACTGCAGCCTGTTTGTCTGTGACCCTTTTTAGCAGTCTACCTGTTACCCTTTCAATCCTCAGAATGGACAGTTTATGGTTATATGCCGCATCTACAAACTGACGCTCTGCTGTAACAAGCAATGTATTTGCATCCATTACATCTATACTGTTGGCCAGGCCAAATTCAAACTGTCTTGAAATGGCACTGTAGTTATCCCTGGCGAATGCCAGCCTATCTTCAAGGGATTTCAAAACCCCTTTCTGTGTCATGTAGTCAAGGTAGGCGTTTTCAACCTCTACATTTATTTTCTTCCTCAGGTCCTCATATATAAGATTAGCCTGTCTCTGTTTTGCCGTTGCCTCCATCACCTCTGCCCTCCGGAGACCTCCCTCAAAAAATGGGAAGTTCAGCTTAAGCCCAGCGTAGATGCTTTCGTTAACAATAGAGACAACTGTAGGGTCTTGATCATTCCTTGAATAAACACCCTCAATAGAAAGTGTAGGCCAGTAGAGGCCGCGAGCGTATTTAACCTGATCCCCTGCAACCTTTTTCTGTATATCGAGAGACTTAAATTCAGCCCTTTCCAACAGGGCTGCTTCCTTTAGCAGTCCCAGAGCATCCTCGGGCTTGTAGCCCGCCAGGTATTGATTGCCATCCGGCGCCTCTTTCAGATCGTAATCTCCTGTCAACCCGACAATCCTTACAAGGACTGCCTTTGCAAAACTCAGATTGTTTTCTCCCCTAATCAGTTCCGATTGGGCACCTGATAATTCTGCCTCTGCCCTTAAAAGAACGGTCTTTGTCACTTCACCCACCCTGACTCTTATGGCGGCGGCATCCCTGTGCTTTGTGAGTCTCTGAACATTTGCCCTTGCAATATCCACAGCCTTTTTCACCCTGAGGACATCGTAATAGGCAGAGGAAACACCGAAAAGATATTCTTCCCTCACTGCATAGAGGTCATATTTGCTCTTTTCAATATTGTCTTTCGACATTTTAAAAGCATCAAGCTCCCTACCACTTAACGAGAGGGATTGGTCGAGTCTTAACCCCCATGATGTAAAATAATCAGGCTGGATAACAGCACCTGTTGATGACCTTTTGCCCTCGCTGTATCTCGTAAAGTTTCCGAAAGTGGAGAGCCTGGGGAAGAGGACAGAGACCGCCTTGTCTTTCGCTCTTTCTGAAATATAGAGGTCTTCCTCTGACAACTTTATCCTTTCAGAGCGTTCAAGGGCAATCTTATAGAGGTCGGCAAGGGAATATTCCTCCGCTGCATAAAGGCTCTTGAATACTGTAACAGTCATCAAGACCATTGTAATACATCCGGCTATGATAAACCTGGGTTTCATCATATCAAGTTACTCCTTTTTAGATAATAAACCCTATTTAAACAACGGCGTGAGCTATCAATTGCAGCATTTCAACCTCATTACGAGTCCTGAGCCTACTCATCCTACTCATGCCTCAATGCATCTATAGGGTTAAAAAGCGATGCCTTATAGGCAGGATAAAACCCGAAAAAGACCCCTACCAAACCAGAAAAACCAAAAGAGAGGAGGATAGCAAGGGGTGATACTACTGTAGGCCAACCCGCAAGAATACCCAGCGCCTTTGAACCGGATATCCCAAGAACAATTCCAGCTATCCCGCCGATTAATGATAATGTAACCGCCTCGATTATAAACTGGAGCCTTATATCCCATGTCTTTGCACCAACAGCCATCCGTATCCCTATTTCCCTTGTCCTTTCTGTAACCGAGACAAGCATAATATTCATAATTCCAATACCTCCAACAAGGAGAGAGATTGATGCAATGGAACCAAGCAATAAAGTCATTACCCTTGCAGACTGTTCTGCTACCTGCATCATTTGAGTGAGATTTCTGACATTGAAGTCATTCTCCTGTTTTTGACCGATGCGGTGCCTTTGTCTAAGGAGATCATTCACCTGTTTCTCTGCCGATGCAAGGTCTTCAGTGCTCTTTGTCTTCACCATAATTATCCTTACCATTCCGGGAAATGCGGTTCCAAAGAGCTTTTTCTGGGCAGTTGTCACAGGGACATAAATGTTGTCATCCTGGTCCTGACCTTGTGGAGACTGCCCTTTTTTTGCAAGAACACCGATAACTATAAAAGGGACATTTTTGATCCGGATAATCTGACCAATCGGGTCTATATCTCCAAAAATTCCATCCACAACGGTTTGCCCCAATAAACACACCTTTGTAGCGCTCCTGACATCCCGATCAGTAAATGCCCTACCCGAAGCAAGCTGCCAGTCCCTGACAATCAACATACTCGGGGTTGTCCCTGTTATAGCTGTTGACCAATTCTGGTGCCCATAAACGACCTGTGCGACCCCATTGAGAACCGGGGCAACATCCGAGACAGCATGGCATTCCTTCTCTATTGCCTCTGCGTCACTTATAGTTAGGGTGGGTTGTGCACCTACTACCATTCTAACCCCCCCTGATGTGGTAGCTCCGGGAAGAATTATGAGAAGATTGCTTCCTATACTCGAAATCTGCTCAGATATCTTCCGGCTTGCACCTGTACCTACAGCAAGCATAGTAATAACGGCGGCCACCCCAATTATAATTCCTAACATTGTGAGGGCAGAACGCATCTTGTTCACTTTTAAGGCTCTGAAGGATATTCTAAATGTTGAAGGTATATTAATCATAATAGTTCACCGTTTTCCGTTCACCGATACCTGTCTTCATGGGCACAAGCGAAGAATCGAATACGGGTAAGAGTCAACGGATAACAGTTACCTTATTTCATCGCTGGTAACACGTCCATCCAGGAATTTTATTATCCGCCTGCTGTACGCTGCGATATTGTCCTCATGGGTTACCAGTATTATTGTAATGTTTGATTGGGTATTCAGTTCCACCAATATCTTCATTATCTCGACACTCGTCTTTGTGTCGAGATTGCCAGTCGGTTCATCTGCAAATATTATGGGGGCGTTATTTACCAATGCCCTCGCTATTGCGACCCTCTGCTGTTGTCCGCCTGAAAGCTGATTAGGATGATGGTCCCCCCTATCTTCCAGGCCTACTTTTTTAAGGGCTTCTAACGCCTTCTCTTTCTTCTCCTTTGCAGATATGCCGTCATAGAGCATCGGAAGTTCAACATTTTCGAGTGCAGACATCCTAGGAAGCAGGTTGAATCCCTGAAAAACAAAACCTATTTTTTTGTTCCTTATATCCGCCAGTTTGTCTCTATTAAGATCGCTGATATCGATATTTTCTAAAAGATACTTGCCGCTCGTCGGTTTATCAAGACATCCCAGAATATTCATAAAGGTTGATTTCCCGGACCCTGACGGTCCCATTATTGCGACAAATTCACCTTTCTCTATTGCTAATGACACACCTGTGAGTGCATTCACATCGATATCACCAAGACTGTAGACTTTCGTGATTTCCTGTGCCTCGATAATTGCCATATTAGAACATCCTTGGCCCACGCGTTCCAGAACTGCTACCTCCGGACTGTACCTTCGTCTTTGACAGAGACTCTACTATTACTTTCTGCCCCTCCCTTATCCTCCCTGCGATGAGTTCCGTATAGTTTCCGTCACTTATTCCCAAAGAAACCGGAATACGCTTTGGTTTATTCTCTTCAAGCATCCATACACCGGGGCCTTTCTTTTCAGATACCGGCATACCTTTCCCCGATGGCTTGAACCGCAAGGCAGCATTCGGGATCTTTAACACATCTTTTTTTATTGATACGATTATGGATACATTGGCAGTCATTCCGGGTTTAAGCTTAAACTCAGGATTACTTACTTTAACTACTACATCATAGGTTACAACATTCTGAACTGTTATCGGAGCGTTCCTTACCTGCCATACTCTGCCCTTAAAAGTAATCTCTGGATAGGCATCTACGGTAAATTGAACATCCTGTCCGACTTTTAGATTCCCTATATCCGCCTCATCCACACTCGTATCAATCTGCATTTTTGTAAGGTCCTGTGCAATGCTAAACAGTGTCGGTGTCTGAAAGCTGGCAGCAACAGTCTGCCCAGCATCCACATTCCTCGATACGACAATACCATCTACAGGGGATACTATTTTCGTATAATGAAGGTTTGTCTCTGCAAGGCTCAAGGCTGCCTCTGTCTGGGCGACCTGAGATTTTGCTACGCTTACCGAGGCGTTTGCAGTTTCATAATTTGTTTCTGCCGTATCGAGATCACTCCTCGCAATAAGATTTTTTGAGAACAGCTCCTTATTCCTGTCCATTGTCCTCTTTGCATCAACAAGTGTTGCCCCGGCTTTCTCCAGATTTGCTTTAGCCGAAAGGGAATTTGCCTTTGCCTGATTTACCTGTGCCTCAAATAGAGCCGGGTCTATCCGGGCTATCATCTTGCCTTTCTTTACAGAAGAATTGAAATCCACATATAATTCTTTTATCGTGCCTGACACCTGTGTGCCTACAAGGACAGTGGTCACAGGGTTTACTGTACCTGTGGCGTTAACCGCCATTTCTATATCACCTCTGATAATCTTATCAGTTCCGAATTTCGGTTCATTTCCTCTGTCTCTGAATAAAACAAATCCGGCAATAACAATGACAATAATTATTCCGCTAATAATGATTATTTTTTTCATCGTATCCCCATCGCTTTCTCAAGACTTGCCCGTGTAGCTTTATAATCATAAAGTGACTGGATATAGGCTGTCTTCGCATTGCTTAATGACACTTCTGCATCCGTTACCTCAATGGGATTTCCTACACCTGCGGCATACCTGCCGTTTGCCATCTCAAGGTTTTCCTCTGCCTGTTTAACAATAAGTTCTGCTGTGGGAATTCTTTCCTCTACATCTTTGAGGTTCAAATAGGCCTGCTGAACCTCAAGGACTACCCCCTGCCTTAATGCCTCTTCATTTGCCTTCAGAACATTGAGATTTCCCATTGCCTCTTCCACCTGGTATCCGGTTGATAAGCCACTAAATACTGGAAATGATATAGTCATACCAACATTCCAGCCGTCCTCCAGGGGAAACCTTTCACCAACCCGGCTGTAAGCTGCATTTCCTGACAGTGTAGGATAATAGTCTTTCTTTGATATCTCTACCGATGTCTCTGCTGCCTTTTTCTTTATGAGGATTGATCTAAGGTCGGCCCTCTGACGATATGCCATTTTCAGCATGTCTTCAAGTGTAACATCGTATCTAACAAAAGTAAGATTATCCACCAGACTGTATTCAGGGGCATCAGGCATCCCCATTGTATTGCTAAGTATTACCCTTGATACCTTGATGGCGTTTTCAGCCTTTATCAGATTCAGTTTTGCATTACTCAAATCCACTTCTGCCTTCGTAACATCAAATTTTGGTTTTGTGCCGACTTCATAAAATCCCTTTGCCTGTTCCAGGTGTTTTTTGAATTGCCTGACAGCTTCCTCAGCAACATCCCTGTTCCTCTTTGCCTGCAATACTCTATAGTATGCCTGTTTAACGTTAAAGACTATCTGATCTGATACGTTCTCGAGGTCTAAACGGGAAGAATCCAGGTTCAGCCTTTGAATCTCCACACGTGTAGTGGTTTTCCCAAAATCATAGATATTCTGCTTGAGACTGACACCGCTTGAATATTCATCGGATGAACGGCTGCTGGCGCTGGAAAAGGGAGAGGATTTACTGTAACCTGATGACAAATCTATCTGTGGATAATAATTCGCCTTTGCCTGCCCTACCCTGCTTTGATTTATACTCACCGTATTCATCGCTGCAATAATGTTCGGTTGTTTCTTCAGCGCTATCTCTACGCATCTCTCCAGCTTAAGAACCTCATCCTTTTTTATGATTTCATCTGCTCCCGCGTTAAAAGGCATAATAAGTATGAGAAGTGCTATAAGAGAAATAATCTGTCTCATTTTAATCTCCTGTGTCTATCTAAATTTGCCGGGTTATCTCGGTTGTTTTAATAATCTCGGATATTTCTCCTTTTCTGACATAGATGACAATCAAAAGGGTAAGGATAATCAACCTTGCTTCCTTTTATGTTTACCAAACCGATTGCTTACCATTTGCTGAAACTTGTCCATATAATAAAACACCACTGGGGTTATATACAGCGTCAGGAGTTGGGAAACGACAAGGCCGCCAACAACAGCCAGACCCAGAGAGCGACGTGATTCAGCGCCTGCACCGAATCCAATAGCAATCGGGAGTGTCCCCATAAGTGCTGCCATAGTAGTCATCATAATCGGACGGAAACGTATTAGCGCACCTTCATAGATTGCTTCTATCGGAGCCTTCCCTTCCTTTCTCTGTGCTTCCAGGGCAAAGTCGATCATCATGATAGCATTCTTCTTGACTATCCCCAGGAGCATGATGATACCCACAAAGGCATAGATATTAAGATCCTTATGAAAGAGGAGCAGGGTTATGAGTGCCCCAAATCCGGCAGCAGGAAGTCCTGAAAGAATGGTCAGAGGATGGATAAAGCTCTCGTAGAGAATCCCCAGCACGATGTAAATGACCAGGAGAGCCATTATCAATAGCAGCCAGAGCCCTTTCGTTGACGACTTAAAAGCCTGGGCAGTACCCTGGAAACTGGTGCTGATTGTTGGCGGCAAGGCTGCGTGTGCAAGCTTATCAACAATCGAAACGGCATCACCGAGTGATACACCTGGTTTTAGGTTGAAGGAGAGGGTAACCGAGGGGAGCTGGCCAAGGTGGTTTACGGTCAGCGGGCCAACATTTTGTATCAGAGTCGCTAAGGTGTTTAACGGTACCAGTTGGCCGGTGTTTGAATGGATATAGAGCATTGACAGAGCCGAGGGATCCATCTGGTACTTAGGTTCCAGTTCAAGAATGACCTGGTACTGGTTATTGGATGCGTAAATGGTCGAAACCTGCCGGGAGCCATATGCATAATAGAGGGCATCTTCTACCTGTTGTGCCGTTATTCCAAGGGCAGATGCCTTATCGCGGTCTATATCGACATTGATCTGAGGGTTTTTTATCTGAAGGTCACTCGTCACTTCCTGCAGTTGGGGCAGCGCCCGCATCTTACTTTCCAGTTCCGCAGCTGCCCGATAAAGTTCTTCTGTGTCGGGGCTCTGCAGGGTAAACTGATACTGGCTCTTGGTCAACTGAGTGCCTATGCGAATAGAGGGGGGATTCTGCATGAACATCTGTATGCCTGGCACCCGCGAGACCTTTTGGCGCAGTTCCTGGATAACCTCGTCCGCACTCAATTTCCGCTCACTACGGGGTTTCAGTCGGATCATCATTCTGCCGGTATTACTACCGCTATTCCCGACAGCAGACATAAAGGCACCAATATTGGGATCCTCGGCAACTATGCTAGACAGTTCCTTCTGATGCTTCACCATTTCTTCAAACGAAATACCCTGAGCTGCCTCAGTAAAGGCAAAGATCTGACCTGTATCTTCTGATGGTACAAATCCCATCGGAATTTTTGTGAACAAAAAGCCTGTGGCCAGGGTTAGAATAATTGTGACCACCAGGGTGGTACGGCGATACTTAAGGACTAGTTTTAGAGTCCTTTCATAAGCGTGCAGCATATTATCGAAGAAACGCTCCATAAAGAGATAAAGACGGCCGTGCTGCTCTCTGATCTGCGGACGGATGAAACGGCTGCAAAGCATGGGGGTAAGAGTAAGAGAGACAAGTCCTGATATCAGGATCGCCATGCTTATGGTCACCGCAAATTCGTGGAGAATTCGCCCGAGAATCCCACCCATGAAAAGCACAGGGATAAAGACCGCAACAAGGGAAAGAGTCATGGATAAAATTGTAAAGCCGATTTCTCTAGAACCTTTGAGTGCGGCCTGAAATGCCCCTTCCCCCTTTTCTATATGGCGCATAATATTTTCGAGCATGACGATAGCGTCATCCACGACGAACCCTACCGATAGGGTCAGAGCCATAAGGGAGATGTTGTTTACGCTGAATCCCATTAGATACATCGTAGCAAAGGTGCCGATAATGGAGAAAGGCAACGCAAGGCTTGGAATAATGGTAGCGGATAGGTTGCGCAGGAAGAGAAAAATGACCAGCACTACAAGGCATAATGCGAGGAAAAGGGTAAACTTGACGTCCGCTACCGATTCGCGAATGGATACGGAGCGGTCGTAAAGGATATTCAGCTTAACCGAAGAGGGTATCTGATCACTAAAGACAGGCAGAAGCTTCTTGATATTGTCCACCACTTCCACGGTGTTCGTCCCAGGCTGGCGCTGGATTGCCAGAACAACAGATCGTTCATTGTTATACCAGTTTGCCACCTTGTTGTTTTCTACACTGTCGATAACCCTGCCCAGTTCTTCGAGGCGGACAGGTGAGCCGTTGCGGTATGCCACAATCAGAGGACGATAAGCTGCCGCATTGTATAGCTGACCGGTTGCCTGGATGGTAAACACCTGCTTCTGGCCTTCGAGAGTCCCCGTGGGAAGGTTCACATTTCCCTGCGCAAGTGCGTTTCCTACCTCATCAATGCCTATTTTTCTTGTTGCAAGAGCCTTTGGATCGAGTTGAGCGCGGATCGCAAATTTCTGAGAACCGAAAACCTGCACTTGGGCAACACCACTGATCATAGAAATACGCTGGGCAATGAAGGTATCTGCATATTCATAGACTGTGGAAATAGGAAGCGTCGGTGAGTTAAGCACAAGGTAGAAAACAGGCGAGTCAGCTGGATTTATCTTGGTATAGATGGGAGGGGTCGGCATATTCTGAGGGAGTTGCTTCGCCGCTTTGGCAATCATTGCCTGGACATCCTGGCCCGCACTATCAATGTTTCTGCTGAGATTGAACTGCAGGGTAATCTTGGTATCTCCGAGGGCGTTAGTGGAGGTCATGGAGTCAAGTCCGGCAATAGTCGAAAACTTTCGTTCCAAAGGAGTCGCTACGGCCGATGCCATCGTCTCGGGGCTGGCACCAGGCAGGCTGGCGGTCACCTGGATCGTAGGAAAATCCACATTCGGGAGATCGCTCACAGGCAGAAGCCTGTATGCCGCTATCCCTAAGACCAGGATAGACAACATGACCAGCGTGGTCATGATCGGCCGCCGGATGAAAAGTTCAGAAACGTTCATAATCTATTTATTCTCGGCTTTGTTTTTAATTTCTATCTTGACACCAGGGAGGAGTCGTAGTTGACCGTCGGTAACGACTTTTTCGCCGGGCTTAAGTCCTTTTTCAATGACAGTTTCACTGTCGAGCGTTCTACCTACAATTATGGGGCGGGCTTCAACAGTGAGATTGTTATTTATGACAAACACATACTGCCCCTTTTGGCCTGTCTGAATCGACTGCGAAGGAACAACAACAGTATTGGGCTGTGATGTTAGCGTCAAGACTACGTTTATAAACTGCCA
>JBAZOX010000057.1:0-12135 GCA_041648535.1 Desulfobacteria bacterium
AACTGGAAAAGGTTGCCAACTTTATTTCCAATAATATAATTATCTATAAGATTTTAGGAGAGATACATGAAAAGGAAGGCAACATAGAAGAGGCTGCAAGGTTTTATCGTATGTTCTCTGCGTATGATTCAGAGGATTCAGAGATTAATGTAATATTGAATTCAGAAAAAACCTTCTCAAAAGAAATTGAAGAGAAGTCTGATGACAAGGTAAAGATTTCTACAAGTACAATTGCAGAGATTTACATAAAACAGGGGCATCTTAAGAGAGCACTGGAAATCTACCGGGATATTCTTGCTGCAGACCCGGAGAATGCTGCAATTCAAAACAAAAAGGGGGCTTTAATGGAGAAGATAAAGGAATCTGGCTCAACTGAGGTGGACCTCCCCCTTTATTCTTCTAAGGCTGGAAGGATTATAACCAGACTTAACAAATGGCTAAGTAATCTTGAAGTATTAAAGGAACAGACTGGGAGATATAGATGAAAAGAATACTTGTATTGCATGGCCCCAATCTAAACTTATTGGGGAAAAGGGAGCCTCAAATATATGGTAAGCTCGGTTTAGATGAAATCAACAAGGAAATAGAGAGACTTGCGGAGAAAGAAAAGGTGTCGGTTGAAACCTTTCAATCGAATTCTGAAGGGGAGCTGGTTACCAGAGTACAAGAGGCAATGGGAAAGTTTCATGCCATAGTTATAAATCCTGGTGGTTATACTCATACGAGTGTGGCTATCAGAGATGCTATTGCTGCCGTGGGCATACCTACTGTAGAGGTTCATCTGTCTAATATATATCAGAGGGAGGAGTTTCGTAAGAAATCCATGTTGGCAGATGTGGTTGTGGGCCAGATTGCCGGTTTTGGGTTGGACAGCTATCTTCTGGGGTTAAGAGCAGCTATTGGTATTGTGAAAAAGGGAGTGTGATGTGAGAAGTGCCGCCCTTAAGAAGATAAGAGAAAGGTTTGAAAAGTATAGTTTAGATGCTATTCTTGTTTCAAACCTGGACAATGTGAGATACCTGAGCGGCTTTACCGGAAGTGAGGGAGCCATATTGGTCTCCCAAAACGGGAACTACTTCCTGACAGGTACCAGGTATACAACTCAGGCATCAGAACAGACCAAAGGTTTTATTATTAGGGAATATGACAATAGAGAAGAAGAAATCTCAGATTTGATCTCTAATCTTAATATTAAGAGCCTGGGATTTGAACCTCAATACGTCACTTTTGAGGCTTACAACAAGCTATTGAAAAGGCTGCAGGACACTAAATTGATCCCCATTGTTGAGGGATTAGACAGTGTAAGGAATAAAAAAGAAGGTTCTGAGCTTACACTCATAAAAGAGGCAATAAGGATTGCATCAGAGAGCTACCTTGATATTGTAGGCAGGATCAAAGTTGGCATAGAAGAGAGAGAAATTGCCCTGGAAACAGAATATCTCATGAGAAAAAAGGGGGCAGAAAAGGTGTCCTTCGATACTATAGTTGCCTCTGGCAAAAGAGCAGCCTTGCCCCACGGTATTGCCACCAGCAAAAGGATAAAAAAGGGAGAGTTTGTTGTAATAGATTTTGGAGCCAGATACCAGGGTTATTACTCTGACGAGACACAGACTGTGGTTGTTGGCAAACCTACAACCAAACAAAAGAAGATTTATCAGATAGTTAAAGATGCTCAGGAAAAGGCATTTGAAGCGATTAAGCCCGGAGTAGATGTTACAAAAGTTGATTCTGCAGCAAGGGATTATATTGACAAGGCAGGTTTTGGGAGATACTTCGGGCATGGAACAGGCCATGGAGTAGGATTGGCAATCCATGAAATGCCCCACATTTCCCCTTTAGGCAAAGGGGTTATAGAGGAAGGGATGGTATTTACTATAGAGCCTGGCATATATATACCGAAATGGGGAGGGGTTAGGATAGAGGATATGGTAAGGGTTACCTCCCAAGGATATGAAAGATTGACGTTTTTACCAAAGGAGTTGCAGGTGATCTGATAACCGATCCCTGACCCCTAAAACCGTATTGGATAGAGAGGAAGCTATGTATTCAACATCAGATTTTCGTAAGGGCTTAAAGATCGAACTGGACGGTAAGCCTAATGAAGTAGTGGATTTTTTGCATGTAAAACCTGGTAAGGGTGGGGCATTTGTCAGAACAAAATTAAAAAACCTTGTCACTGGAAATGTCATTGATAGAACATTTAGATCAAGTGAGAAGGTTGGCATACCTGATCTTAAACAGAGAAAAATGCAGTATCTATATAATGCCGAAGACAAGTTTTACTTTATGGATCAGGAGACATATGAACAGATTTCTCTCGGTGCGGAGCAGCTTGGGGATAACAGAGGTTTCCTCCATGATGGCATTGTTGTAGACATGCTATTTCACAACGATCAGCCTATAACTGTTGAACTCCCAATCTTCGTCGAGATTTCTGTTTCCAGCACAAACCCAGGAGTAAGGGGTGATACGGCATCCGGAGGGAGTAAACCGGCTACCCTGAAAACCGGGGCTGTTATTAATGTGCCTTTGTTTATAGAAGAAGGTGATGTACTTAAGATCGATACCCGAACACGGGGTTATATTGAAAGGGTTAACAAGGGGAAGTCGTAACTAAACTGGCTATTGCTTAAAAGTTTTTTGACAACTACAAATGAGGTTATTTGCCATGGAGGATAAATTTGAAAAATTAGCAAAAGCTTATTCTGAGGGGGCTTCCAGACTGAAGACATGGTCAGGGTTCCCGGTAGAGGAGGTATACACGCCTGATGACACAAAAGATATTGATTATAAGAGAGAGATAGGAGATCCAGGTGATTATCCTTTTACCAGGGGTATTCACGCAACAATGTTCAGGGGTAGGGTTTGGACTAAGAGGGAGGTTGCGGGTTTTGGTACCCCAAAGGACACCAATGAGCGGGTGAAGTATCTAATAGATCAGGGGCAGAGTGGTATAAATATCATCAACGATCTTCCCACTGCTATGGGTGTTGATTCTGACCATCCTATGGCGAAAGAAGAGGCAGGCTCTGTAGGTGCTCCTTTTTCGTCTCTCAAAGATATGGAGGAAATGGTTGAAGGAATCCCTCTGGATAAGGTCAGTATGTCCTTTAATGTCTCAACTACGGTTTCGCCCATAGTGGTAGCCCAGTACCTTGCTATTGCCCAAAAAAGGGGGATTGACTTAGCTAAGTTAAGGGGAACCATACAGAACGAGCCATTGAAAGGGAGGTATTGCGGCTACTCTCCAAGTACAAATCATGTAGACCTGTGTTTACAGACATCGGCTGACATCATAGAATTTTGCAGTAAGCATATGCCCCTCTGGTATACTACCAACGTTAACCTATATGACCTCAGAGAAACCGGTATAAATGCTGCTCAGGAAATCGCCTTTGGATTTGCAATGGCAATAGCCTATATAGAAAACGTCCTGAAAAGGGGATTGGATATTGATGAATTTGCGCCAAGGATTGCCTTTTACTGTAGTGCCCATATAGACTTTTTTGAAGAGATAGCAAAACTCCGGGCGGCAAGGAGGATATGGGCTAAGATCATGAAAGAGAGGTATAAGGCTAAAAACCCCAAGTCGCTTACCTTTAAATTCGGTGTCCATACTGCGGGGTGTTCTCTGGTACCCCAACAACCCTTGAATAACGTAATAAGGGTTGCATATGAGGCCCTTGCAGCAGTCCTGGGAGGGGTTCAATCCCTTCACTGCTGTTCTTACGATGAGCCTATAGCCATACCTACAGAGGAGTCTCACAGACTGGCACTCAGGACACAGCAGATTCTGGCTTGTGAAACAGGGGTTGCCAACGTAGCTGACCCATTGGCAGGGTCTTACTATGTGGAATCTTTGACCAACAGAGTAGAGGAAGAGGCTACGATGATACTGAAAAAGATTGATGATATGGGAGGTATGATTGTTGCCATTGAGAAGGGATGGATAGATCAGGAGATGGAAAAGGCTGCATACCAGTATCAAAAAGAGGTAGAAAGCAAGGAGCGGATAATAGTTGGTGTGAATGAATTCACTGTCTCCCCGGAAGAGGATGTAGAGGGAGACTATCACAAGACCCCGTCTGAGGTATCAGAAAAGCGGGAAGCTGCCCTTAAGGAATTGAGAGAGACCAGAGATAACGATGTGGTTAGAAAGTCCTTGAAGAAATTGAATGAGGCGGCTAAGAAAAAACAGAGAGAAAACCTGCTCCCTTTCATCATAGAGGCTGTTAATGCCTATGCTACTACCGGAGAGATACTCGGAACTATACGCATGGGCTTTGGATACAGTTACGACCCGTTTGAGGTGCTAAGCCACCCGTTTTTTTCTTAAAAAATATATTATTTTAGTAACTATTCAGCCTTTATCTCATTAAACCAGATGATGGTACCTGTTTGATGAAGAGTTGGAGGAGACCACTGACTTTATGGGGAAGGAGACCCGGAATGTGGAGCCTTCTTTTGGATGAGAGGAAAAGGTTATCTGTCCACCGAGTTCGTCAACGATTTTCTTGGTTACCAGCAGTCCCAGACCGGTGCCATAGCGTTCCTTGGTGGATAATATCTCGGTGAATACATAACTTTTCCATTCCTCGGGTAGACCTGGGCCGTTGTCAGAGACCTCGAAAATAGCTATCGGCCCCTTGTGGTCGGTTCTGATCATTACCCGATGTTCTCGCCGGTTCAGATCGAACTTACAGGCTTCCAGGGCATTGTGGACAAGATTGCTTAGAATCGTGTGAAGGTCCTCAGAGTTAAGCTGTATCGGACCCATCTGTGGGTCAATATCTACATTTAGTTGGATTTTTTCCAGTATAGCGGTTTCGTGAAAGAGATCGAACACTTCCAGAACTACCTGATTCGGATCAATAACACTGATCTCATGCCCCCGTTTTTTGGCGCAGTAAAGTATATCCTTCACCAGGCTGGAAATTCGGGCTACGTTGCGTTGCACGATGTCCCAGCCTTTTAAGGTCTCTTCCTGATTTCTATTACTCAACCCCGAATTCACCACATAAATTCCTCCATCAAGACCGGTCAGGATGTTCTTAATACCGTGAGCCATTGTTGCAACTGTGTGTCCCATCATGGTTAACTCAGTTTGTAGACGTTTTACCGGGGTTATGTTGGTAGACATTTCCATTACCGCAACAATTTCCCCGTGTTCATTTCGTATAGGACTGGTATAAACGATTACAAATGCCTCGTTGCCATTACGGGTGATTACCTGCTCTTCGCTGGAATGGACCTGGCCGTCGGCGAATGTCTTAGCCACAGGACATTCGGGACACGGGTTAGTTTTTCTTTTATAGACGCTGTAGCAGAGTTCCCCTACACGGTCGCCAAAGTCCTGTCTAAAAAGCTCGTTGGTCTGGATAATGCGCAATTCAGGATTTTGTACTGAGATATAGCAGGGGACTTTTTGGAAGAGCTGGCGATAATCGTTTCGGGTCGGCTCCCAACCGTCGATGTTGATTCGGTCCACGTTCTCTCCTCACCCAAATTTGCTTGAGTTTATTTAACGCAAGCTTCAACCTTACTCAGTAGGTCCTCGGTAGAGAATGGTTTCTCGACAAACTCCTGGGGCTTGGGTAACCCGCCGCGTTCGCGGGCGAAGAAATCTTTATACGCAGTAACGCCAGAGAGAATAATCACAGGAATATCACTGTATATTTCGCTTTTTTTCAGGTTGCGATAGAACCCCACGCCGCTCTGGTTTGGCATTATGATGTCCAGGATGACTACGTTGGGACCAAATTCCTTGACTTTGCGAAACGCATCCTCTCCATCCTCCGCCATCTCTGTTTCATAACCGTTATTGCTTAGCAGAGAATTTAGATATGTTCGTACATCTTCCTCATCATCCACGATCAAGACTTTTTTAGCCATTTTCCTCTCCTTCTTTATTCCTGAAAGGTTTATAGCGGAAAATTCCTTTGAACATCAGAACTCCTGATTCTTGCCAGTGCCTCCCGTGCCTTCTTTTTTGCTTCTGGTGGTTGGCTGTTATCTCTAACCACTTTCTCTAAAGCTATTATCACATCCTTGTTGTCTGTACTACTTATCGTTCCCAGAGCCCTTGCTGCCGAGATACGCACCTCAACCTCGTTATCGGTGAGGCAGGTGATCAGCGGACTACATGCGTCTCTTGCCCCGGCACCGATTTCTCCCAGCACCCAGGCCACAGTCGCTCGGACATACCAAACCGAATCGGACAGAGCTGCCGTAAGGGCTGTTACTGCCTGTACTGCCTTCTGCCCCATGTCGCTAATGGCAAATGCCGCATACTCTCTGACATCCTCGTGTTCATCCTTAAGCATTGGTACAATCTTCTCTATAATTATATCCGATTCTAATCTAATATCCAGCAAGCTCTGCAGTGCGGCCAGGCGAACAAACCAAATGCTGTCTTTCAAGGCATCAATCAGGGCATCCTGAGCCACAGGGTTGCCGGCTCCAACATCTCTGATGGTACGGGCAGCGGCAAAGCGTATATGACAGTCATCGTTTTTCATGTCGCGGATCAGCTGGGCTATCGCCTTCTTCATGAATATTAAGATCCTTCATCGGCTGCCAAATGGCACTTAACCCTCTATGAGACTCCATTCCCCTTCCTTAATACCCAATTGATCCGCAATGTCAACTGCTAATCTGTTGAGGTGGAAGGAGTTAGGCTTATCCGGGCCCACCATGATAACCGGGGTCCTGAACTTAGAAGCGAATCGTTCGATAACCTGGCCGCCAAAGTCTGCCCCCCGATCAAGGTATCCCATTACAAGGAGGTCATACTCTCTTCGGTGTAAACAGCGAGCCAGCTCAGCCCCTTCGTTGCCTTCGCAGAGTCGAAAGCCGACCTTGACAAAGTCTCCTAGCTTTGCCTCATAGTACTCACGGAGTTCCAACTCCTTTTTGACCTGAAATTCATCTGTTACTCGAACCACTTCTTGCTTTTTACTATCTGCGTAAACTATCTCCCTGCGGAAACGGAAAGGTGACTCCAGCCAGTGGAATATGTTGAGTTGGATATCCTTCTTGCTGGCCAACCCAAAAGCGTAATCAAACGCCCAGTCACCCTGACGGGAATAGTGTGAACAAAGTCCAATTGCTTCCATGTGTTATACCCCTCTAAATTATTTACTTTTTCTCATTCTTTTCCGGAATAACTAAAGCCTCTGCCACCAAGTCTAATATCTGTACTACCTGCATGTCAAGTTTATAATGTTTGATCAAGTCACTCAGGCCATCAACGCAGTTGTGGCAACTGGTGCATACAAGCTTGGCTCCAGTGGCCGTTAGTTGATCAGCCTTAATCTTTGCTACCTCCATCCTGAGAGGTTTATACTCAACCATCGATAGGGCTCCACCACCACCTGTGCAGCAAAAGTTGTCCGACCTGTTGGGATACATCTCCCGAAAATCAGTACATATCCGCTCCAGTATCCAGCGAGGCTCTTCGGTGAGGTCGCCGGAACGAGCCAGGTTACACGAATCATGATAGGTGATGGATAGAGGGTTTCGTGAAGGGTCCACCTTTATTAGTCCCTGATTTATGTAACGGATCAAAGTAATTAAAACGGACTCACTGGGAATATCCTGCTTATATTTGGCCCAGTTATAACCTTCCCAACGGCTGGATCGGTATCCATGACCGCACTCAGAGATGACGATCCGTTTAGCCCTTAGTCGCTTGGCTGCCTCGTAAAGGTTCTTGGCTATATAGCCACCCAGCTTGTCATCACCGGAGAAAAGCCCAAAGTTAGTCTGATCCCAGCCGAAGCTTGGCATAGTCCAGCTTTCTCCGGCCATATGGAATATCTTGCAAGCGTAAGCGATGGAGCGTGGGTCATACTTGATCTCCCGAGGATTCACGGTGTACATAAAATCACAATCTTCCTTGTCTATGGGGATCTTGAAACTGGGGTCGTCTAATTCAGCCTGAACTTCCTCCTCCTGCCATTCCAGAGTTTCAATGTAGTCCTCCTGTGAAACCCCCATCTGGTTGCCCGTTTCCCATGAGTCCTTATCCACTACGAAGACCCCCTCGGGCACAATCCCCAGTTCTGTAAGAAGACCCCTGGTAAGTCGAACAAGAACTGCTGTATCCACACCCATAGGACAGTTGAGGGTGCAGCGCCGGCAACCGCTACAGGTTCCAAAGACAATATTCTTGAGACGATTTAGGTCTTCATCATTCTTTGGGGTTTTCGCATGTACCCACCAGGGGAAAATGCGGCCAGTCCAGTCAATATACCTTTTAAAGATTTGTCTGATCTGGTCGGCCTTGTAAGCTGGAGTCATAGTTGGATCGTGAGGCCGGGCTAACGCATAATGGCATGAGTCGGAACACATGCCGCAATGGACACAACCTACCAATGAACTTACTGTCTGCCGACTCAGCTTGTTCTTCAGCATCTCCAGCAGGTTCTTTACATTGTCCTTGTTGGGGTCATAGACCTTTACTTTCCCCTCGACCACCGCGGGAGATTTTTGTTCTAAAGCCTTCTTCTGCTCTTTTAAATCCAGGGGCAAATTAACTACATCGGAAATGTTTATGGTTTTATCGCTCAATTATATTCTCCTTTCGTAGGTTTATTGTATTTGGGTATATTATTCCAGACCGGCTGGTTTTTCTCCGCCCTTTTTACGTGGGAAGACACCTCTATGCCCCATTGTTTTACCAAGGAAATACCGGGTGAAAGGATAATAGAGGTAATGGGAGATCTTGGAAAAGGGCACATAAATCAAGAACAAAGTCGTCATGCCGAAAAAGAGTATCAAAGGCCACTCACTCACCTCATACTGATTGGGCATGGCGAAAACCCCCGCCGCAAACCATGCTGTCAACAACGCCACTGAGAAATAATCATCCGGGGTGCTGATAAGACGCATCACAGGACTGGTAATCCGTCGGATGAGCCTTATCAATCCCACTGCAAAGGCCGCACCCATAAAAAGCTGAAAAATACGCACAATAGGTTCTGCCTCAAAGAACTCCGGCCAGTAGGGAAGAATAAGGGTTGCGGTGATTGCCATGAGTACTCCAAGATGGAAGATCACAAACTGTACGTAAAAACTCAGATTCTTCCGCGCGCTTTCCATTGCCCAGGGCATAGCAACATTCATCATAGAGTAAGCTACCCCTACTCTCGGACTGCCAACAGGCTTAGTAATCTCTTTGCCGGCCTTGAATCGAAACATCCAGATCAACCGGATTGTGTAAACCGTGGCCATGAATGCCAGAGCCACAATCTGTACCTCATCCTCTAAAATCCGCAGAAATTCGCTCATCTACTCCTCCGTAAAAATAGTTTTTGAAATGCTTTAGATTAGTTTCTTAATGATGCAAATAGATGCAATTTACGCGCCAGAAACGTCCAAAGTATGGAACATACTGTTTATATGGAAGAAATTGCCGGTTTTAATTTTGGAAGGAAGGGATGGACAATGGAAGAAAAGTAGCATAATGCAACTTTTAAATGGCTGGAGATAACGAATTCCTAGAAGATAAGCCTGGAAATATAGGGATACCGATATCTTAAGCAAATATTAGTTAAAAATAAATTAATGTAGCATATTGCAACTGTCCTATGCAACATCTCATGCTAAGTTGCAATTGCCCATTCTTTTGAGTTTTCTCCACAAGGTGCTTCTATGGATACCTAGCTCTTCAGAAGTCTTGATCTTGTTCCAATTATGTTTTTTTAGGGTAGAGAGGATGGTATTGGTTTCCACTTGACTCATTAGATCCGAGTTGGTTTCGATCTTTTCCAGTTTGCTTGCAATCCCTATTGTGTAGGAAGGCAGGTGTTCTTTCGATATGATATTTCCTTTGCACAGTATGAAGGCATGCTCTAGAATATTTTCCAATTCCCGTACATTACCGGGATATTCATACTGCAATAGAATCTCCATGGTATCAGGTGAGATTCTCTCAATGTTTCGCTGGTCCCTTTGGTTAAACTTGGTGATAAAATGATCCACAAGGAGGGGTATATCCTCTGGCCTTTCCCGGAGGTTTGGAAGTTCCAGTTTAATAACGTTCAACCTGTAGTACAAATCCTGACGGAATTGTCCTTCCTTGACCAACTGTTCCAGATTGCGGTTGGTGGCTGATATCACTCTCACATCTACTTTAACGGTTTTAGTACCACCTAACGGTACAAACTCTTTATCCTGGACTGCTCTTAGAAGCTTCACTTGAAGGGAAGGAGAAATATCACCGATTTCATCAAGAAAGATGGTTCCTCCATCAGCCAATTGAAATCTCCCCAGTTTGTCCTTCTTAGCGTCCGTAAATGCCCCTTTCACATAACCGAAGAATTCGGACTCCAGGAGGGTTTCAGGAAGGGCGGCACAATTCACCTTTATAAGTGGGTTTTTCTGGCGAAGGCTTAAATTATGGACCGCGTTAGCAAAAAGCTCTTTTCCAGTGCCGCTTTCTCCTTGAATCAAAAGAGAGGCATCAGTTCGGCTTATATCGGGGAGTATTTCGAAAATTTCCAGGATCCTCTTGTTCTTGGAAATAATCCCCTGAAATGAGTATGCCGATTTTAGGGAGTCGGAAAACCGGTATTTGGTAGGCATATCCCTGATAGCTATAATTCCTCCAGAGAGGGATCTTCCAGGGTTTTTAAGTATTGAAAAGCGTATTGCGATAGGAATAGGCAACTCATCCTTACTGATCAACTCCGAGCAGTAATCAACAAAGCTCTCCCCGGTATTGATCATATTTTGGACAGGGCATCCATTATTGCAGTTGTAAAGACGAAGGATTTCGTAACAGTGCTTTCCCAACGCTTCTCCCTTGTTGAATCCTGTAATGTTTTCAGCCCTTTTATTGAAGTAAACAATTCGGAATTTCGGGTCAATAATAAGGATAGCCTCACCCATGTTCTCGAGAACAGAATCTCCAGATATTCCATCAAGAATGTTATCGTTAAGACTATCTTTGTCTCCAATCCTATCCATAATACATCCCTGCTATCTTCTTGGGGAAGCTATTTATCAACTTCATGGATCTAACAACTGAAAACGCTTAAACAAAAACAAAATAGCATTTAAGGAAAAATATTTCAAGAAGATTTGTTTTCTTTTCCAGGTTAAAAGAGAGAAAAGGTTTACAACAGGTTTACAAAAACAATTTGACAAGGATATGTCGTCCAGGTATTATAATGGATAATCTTGGATCAGTGAGTAAACAGTATTTTGCAGAGTTACAGTTAAAGGCATTCTTTGTCACTCGCAAAAATCCTAAAAAAGTCATCTATTAAATGTTATGAGAAAGAAGATTATTGAAGCCGTAAAAAGTCAAAAATTAGACGGCACAGTAAAAAGCTCCAGATGCAAGGCGCGCAAATCCGATGGAATGAGACGTACTTACCTGTACGCTGCAATGACTGAGGATGCAGCGGAACGCCGCAGATGGACTTTTTGCGAAGCCGTCAAGATTATTGCCACCAATATACCCTGTTCTATTCTAATAGTCCTCATCCTGATATCCTATGTTTTTGCAGATGTTGGCGAAAGGGAGTATCAAGAGGCTTATCAGGGCTTCAAATCTCTCGAGGTTTCAAAGGCGAAGAGAACATTAAGGACCAACTGGATCTATTACGCAGGAAAATTTGAGAATATCTACAAAAAATATCCAAAGGCTTCGAAGGCTGGTGATGCCATGTACATGGAGGGAAAGGTCTATCAATCTCTATATGCCTATTCAAATAAAGAATCTGACCTTGATAAAGCAGTCCAATTGTACCAGAGGATGATCGAAAGTTACCCGGAAAGTAAACTGGCAGACGATGCCCAGTTCAGGATTGCTGAGATTTATGAGAAGTACAAGAATGATAAATCAAAGGCATATATTGAGTACTCTAAGGTTATCTCTACATTTCCAAATGGGAACTTAAAACGAAAGGCAGAACTAAGCCTGGATAGACTCAAACAGTTCAAACCAACCATCGTATCTAAAGAATTGTCTCTGTCCAAAGGTGAGAATACAATAAAAAACACTAAAAAAGAAGACAAAATCGCGTTGTCTCTGTCTAAAGGTGAGGGTCCAATAAAAAGCACTAAAAAAGAAGATGAAATCACATCGCCCCTGTCTAAAGGCGAGGGCACTGGACTTGTTACCGG
>JBAZOX010000058.1:0-12131 GCA_041648535.1 Desulfobacteria bacterium
CAAAAATCCTGGCGGTTGTAAGTGAGGTCTTCTTTCTCCTGTTCGCCTTCTTCATTGGTGAAGGTCATGCTGCTTTTCTTCCCGAAGGGCGGATTGGTGAGCACATAGTCTACACGCAAACCCGCATCGGCAACAAGTGAATCGGTAGGCAGAATAAATGTCTCGGAATCAATATCGCCGATGTTGTGCAGAAACATATTCATGAGCGCCAACCTGCGCGCGCCTGCAACAATCTCGTTGCCGTAAAATGTTTGATTTTTTAAAAACTCTTTTTGCTCTTTGATCAGCGTGAAGTTTTTTGAATCGGAAATATAGTCGTAAGCCGCCAGAAAGAAACCGCCGGTGCCGCAGGCAGGGTCGGCAATGGATTTCATCGGCTGCGGCTGCACACAGGCAACCATGGCTTTAATCAAGAGACGCGGCGTGAAATACTGCCCGGCGCCGCTTTTGGTATCTTCGGCGTTTTTCTCCAACAAACCTTCATAAATCTTGCCTTTGACATCCGTCCCCATCATGGTCCACTGCTCTTTGTCAATCATATCGATCAGCTTGAAGAGCTTGGCCGGGTCTTGAATCTTGTTTTGGCTTTTGATGAATATCTGTCCCAGAATAGCCTTGGAGTGCGACAGCTCGCGCAGCAATGTCGTGTAATGCGATTCCAATTCGGCGCCGCGTTTTGCGGTAAGGCTTTCCCAATTGTATTCCTTGGGGATGGGCAACTTCCGGTTGTGCGGCGGCTTGGCATACTCATCGGCCATTTTTAAAAAAAGCAGATAGGTGAGTTGCTCTAAATAATCGCCATAGCCTACCCCATCATCTCTTAGCGTGTTGCAGAAGCTCCATACCTTACTGATGATGCCGGATGTATTGTTGGTTTCGTTACTCAAGATTTTTTGCTCCTATATAAAATGCCCATTCCGAACTCCTCTTTATCAAGTACCCATCAAGTAAGGGAAAAATTCATAACATACTATAATCAATACTATTTATTTCTTTTGACGGTCATTCGTAGTCCAATCCATCAAGTACCTGTCAAGTACCTTAGGTGCTCTGTGAAGTCGCCCATGCAGGTGCATAACGCATAAGCTTGGGTGCGGCAACAGGGTCATAGGGCAAAATCACCCCAGCTTCCACTGCTTCACGAATCAGACGCGAAGCGGTCGCTATGTTTTGTGCTTCAATTCCAAACCGCTCCCGAATAGAGGAATTCGTAGTGTATTCTCTATTTACATAGCGAAGGCATGCATGAAAGTAGACAGCCCTTATGCGATCGGCCCTATCCATCTTGATGAGCGGCCGTGGAGCGAACATAACCACCTGCGTATGGTCATCGGATGCTAACGGCAATGGAGCCGGGAGCTGATATAATTCGGTTTGAAACACTACTTTATCCCAGCCACTGCCCCTCTCCTCACAGATTCCCATACGCCGTAATAAAGAAGCCAGCGCTTCGTTGCGGGATTTTGGAGGAGTGTCCACAAAACGCTGAGTATCTACTAATGGTGTTCCAGGGTTAGAGATTTCCATACGATTTTCAAAAATCTCCACCATTGGCCCGGAACCAGTCACGTAGAAATCTTGGTGAATCAGGGCATTGACCACAAGTTCCCGCACCGCTGGTTCGGGGTACATGGGGACTGTTTTTCTCAAGGCCTGCCCAATAACTTCATTGGAAGGCAACAACCCGTTGATAAATCCTATTAATCCTTCAAAGCCACTGGCATACCCGCGCGTGCCCACTTGCTCTTTAATGGTTTCGACTCGGCTATTGCCCCGGTACAGAATCACCCGCATGGCTTTTCTGGCCAGTTTTTGAAAATCTTTCAACCGTTTGGCAAACAAAATCGCGCCGATATTTGTGATATCCCAACCACCCGCACTACATCGGCAGATTAGGCAGTCATCGGCCAGCGCATTCAGTATGCCCTCGCGGTTTTCCGGTAACGGAAGCTTTAGCAAATCAAAGTAGGCCGGATAATCCAGGAGCCGCAAGACCTCTTCATCGCGTACCCGTTCTGTGGCGATTTCGTCTTCAAAAGGCGTACGGTCAAATATACGCCACAAGGCCCGCTCCTTTTCGGGAAAGTCTTTAAGCCTCTTTTTGTAGGATCCAACACGAATGAACTCATTCCTCTGAAATTGCACCGGGTGGCGAAAAGCCCGGTCGATCTCCAGCAGAACCACCGGCACCCCATCCACTTTAACGTCGAAGAATCGAAAAGTAATCTTAGGTTTCAACAGATGTAGTAGCCAGTTCTCAAGCTCCTCGTTGCCCACTTTGGTCGATTGGGGAGAAAAACGGGTGCCAACAATGGCATGGTCGCCATCCGCAACGCCCCATATTAGGTAGGCGAAAGCCTTGCCCACCAAAGCTGCTGAATTGGCCAGTGCCGACAGGTACTCGCCGATCTCTTGCGGCTCGGCTTCGTTCACCTTGAACTCAACCCACTCCGTCTCTTGCGGTAGCTTGCACAACTCACGCACTAAACCGGTAAGATAGTCATTGTCTCGGTTGCCAGTCATTGCTCGGTCTCCTTCATTGCTTTGCCCGTATAAGTATCTTTTAATTTTTTGGTTTTTTCTGCCTTATAGGGTTGCCGAACCTCAGGTTTATTCCTTTCTCGCTCGGCCTTTATCCGCTCCAATAGCACACTTGCCGGTTCATCGTTCGGGTCTTGGAGGACGAGCTTGCCTTCAAAGGCTTTCTTTAAAATGCTTTGCCGCAAAGCTTCGGACTGTTTGAGGCTGTGCTCAATGCTCTCTTCAATTTTATCGCAGACAGAGAGACGTGATTCGATTTCGGCAACGATGGCGTTTTGTTCTTCGATGGTGGAGGGAATTGGCAATTCAATTTCTCTTAATACATTAGCGGGTATTTGTGGTTGAGCAGTACCAGATTGCTTTTCGCTTAATTGTTTTCCGAATAAGGGTGAGGAGATAAACTTCATCAAATAGTGTTGATCTAAAAAATTGTTCAACACACGCAGAATAAGCATTCCTGAATTTATTCGTACATTTTTAAACGGGATTTTCTCATCATAAAGCGCAACATTACCAAGTGTCCCCCTAGTCGTAACTACAACATCATTGAGCTGCAACTTGCCACCTCTCAGTATCTCGTCCTTTTCCTTTGAGATAAAGATGTTTTCATTAAATACAAAACGATCTTCTCTCACATTTTTTGTTGATAGGAATAAACAATAACCCTTTTGAAGAAACTCATCTTTCTTAGGATAGTTTGGACCTCTATCTCCATCAATAGTTTTTACAACCTCCCCCAACTTTACTTTCTTCCATCCATCGGGCAATTCCCCCGCCACTACATTTTTATTTGTCAGTTTCCCCTCAAAGGCCCATTTCAAGACCGCCTGCCGATAGACTTTGAGTTGTTGCTGCGCGGTTTTGAGGCTTTCGATGCCTTTATCCAAACTGCTGAACAGCTCTTCGATCTTGGCGACAATGCGGTGCTGCTCGGGAAGAGGTGGGAGTGGGAATTTAATGGTTGCAAAATTACTTCTTGAAATTCTTTTTCTAGTTGTGCCACTTTGCAAACTTTCGATTTCACGTCTTATGTAAAGATTATTAATAGAATACATTAAATATTTAGGAATGACGCTTTTTTCTCCAAGTCTAATTATTGCGACATCAACTGCGGTTACAAATGAATTTTCATTTTTTAATGGAAACAAACAAGCTCTGCCAATAGGATCTGGCATCCTCGCGACAAGAATATCATTCTGCAGCAAAAAAGTGCAATTCAACGCATTTGCTCGTTTTAATGTTAAAAAGCGGGATGATTTATTTTTAAAATTGCCTTCTCCAATGTCCGCCAACTGAATTAAACGAACTTCACCATTCGGATCTTGGTCTTTACTTTCTACCCAATCCCCATCAACAAATACGCCTTCGCTTGGTATCATTTCTGGAATAGCCGCCCATGCCCAGCCATTCGGTAGTTCTTTATTCACGCTCATCCTACGCCGCCAATGCTTCGTTCAGTTCGTTGATAATGTTTTCTGTCTCATTGCCGAAGAGCTGCCACATCTTTCCCTTGCCGCCCTGAGCATCAAAGGGTGTGTAGTTCAAATCATCGACACTGAGATTAACCGATGCGGCGATATGGTCTTTGAGCATCCGCAGCCATAGCATTTGCTCTTCGGTAAATTTCAATGTGCCTGCCTGCTTTTTAAAGACCCAGTTTTGAAAATTCCTGTCCACTGTTTTGTCATAAGAGGTAAGCGTGGCGTCAATGCCTATCACTTTGCGGATAAGGGAAACCAGGGCCACCAGTTCGTTTTTGGGTTGGCCGCTGACGCTTTCCAGCACCTCATAGGCACGCCACACACTCAATGGAGCAAGCGTGGGTTTATCGGCAACAATTGTATCTACCAGTTCCTTAATCATCTTGAAGGTCAGCTCACGCCTCCGGTAGGGCTGGCTATAAAAGATTTGCAGAGCGGTTATTTCGTCTTTGTGTCTTGTTATCCACTCGGCAAAGGTTTTTATTAAATCCCTGGCTTTGTCTTTATTGTCTTTGTCCCAGCCCACGGCGGTTACCTTGTCTGGGTTTAGCAGATCAATGATTTGTTCGTGAGCCTTTCGCACGTTTTCGATATAGTCATTGAGTTCGCCGTTGAAGGTGTTGGCCGCCTGATTTTGCAAAGCGGCGGTAAGCGTTTTCAGTTTTTCTTCTTTTTCAATAGGAGCCGCATCGGGATTTTCCTGCTCAACTTTGAGGCGGATGTCTTCCAGTGTATCGGGGTTGTAAGCGTTGAGCAGTTCCTTGACAATCTGCGTGATGGTTTTACTTTTTGCCTTTTCAGCAAAATTTGTTTTTTCTTTATCGGTGAGTTGCTTTTCCAAACGGGCAAGGCGATTGGCCAGAGAAGTGAACAAATCCTCATCTCTTGCGCCCACGGTAATGGCCGCCAGCAAATCCTTCAACGGCACACCGGGTTTCTTCTCCAAGGGGCAGCTGTCGGTTTTCAGGCTTTTGGTGACGCCTATAGCATCAACAATCACATAGTGGTCTTTGGTGTATTTGGCCGAAGGGGTTACTTTTTTGAGGTCATCTAAATTAATGGTGCGTGTGCCCCGGCCTTTCATCTGCTCAAAGTAGTTGCGGCTCTTTACATCCCGCATAAAGAGCAGGCATTCCAGCGGTTTTACGTCGGTGCCGGTGGCAATCATATCAACGGTAACGGCAATACGGGGATGATAGGCATTGCGGAACTGCGCCAGAATGCTTTTGGGGTCTTCGCTGTTGTAGGTGATCTTTTTACAGAAGCGGTTTTCTTCGCCGAATTCTTCCCGCACGATTCCGATAATATCGTCGGCGTGGCTGTCGGTTTTTGCAAAAATCAGTGTTTTCGGCACTTCAAATTCGCCCTTCTCGGTGGAGCGGTCGGGGAACATTTCCGGCAAGTGCTCTTTGAAGGTGCGAATAACGGTGCGAATCTGGTTGGGATTAACGACTTTATCGTCCAATTCCATTTGGGAATAAACTACATCCTCATCCAACTGCGCCCAGCGTTTTTTGCGGGTGAGTTTTTCCCTGTGATCCACATACTGGCCTTTCCATATCTTGCCGCCTTTTTGGGTGATCTTTGTTTCAATTAAAAAAACGTCACTGCCCACATTAACGCCGTCGGTAATGGCTTCCTCGTGGGTGTATTCGCTGACAATGTTTTGATTGAAAAAACCGAACGTGCGGTTGTCAGGCGTGGCGGTAAGCCCAATTAAAAAGGCATCAAAATAGTCCAGCACTTGTTTCCAGAGGTTGTAAATGCTGCGGTGGCATTCGTCGATTACGATAAAGTCGAAAAACTCAATGGGCAAATTGGCATTGTAACCCACAGGAACCGGTTGTCGTTTTTCCCATTTTATCTCACCGGGGTTTGTCTCTTCATCTTTTTCGTCCAACTCTTTTTCTTTCAGAATCGAATATAAACGCTGAATGGTGCTGATGTACACCTGATTGTCGGTCGGCACAAAGCTCGATTTCAAGCGATGCACGCCATACAATTCGGAAAATTTGCGGTTATCGTCATTGGGCATGTAAGCCATGAATTCCTGCTCGGCCTGTTCCCCCAGATTTTTCGTATCCACCAGAAACAACACCCGTTTGGATTTTGCGTAAGTAAGCAGACGATAAACAGACGTGATGGCCGTGAATGTTTTTCCTGAACCTGTGGCCATTTGAATGAGGGCTTTGGGCTGATTTGTGCGAAAGGAATTTTCCAGATTGTTGATGGCAATTATCTGGCAATCACGCAGCCCCGCGGTTTGCAAAGCCGGAATATCCGATACCCGCCGACGCAAAGTGTTGCCTTGTTTTAACCATTCCCGCAATGTTTCGGGCCGGTGAAAAGTAAAAACCGGTCGGGAACGAGGTTTGGGATCGCGATAATCGGTAAAGCGGGTTAATGTTCCGGTGCTTTCATAGACAAAAGGCAGGGGATCGTTATTGAGATGTTTCAGTTTGCTATCAGCATAATCTTTAGATTGATCTTCATGAACCGTTAGACGAACGCCCTCTTCTTCTTTTTTAGCTTCAATCACTCCCACGGGTTTGCCATCTACAAATAAAACATAATCCGCAGGGCCTATTTCGGTTTGATATTCCGTAACAGCTACACCAAGCCCGGCAGCCAGATTAATTTGCTTCTTATTCTGAATAATCCAGCCGCAATCATTCAATTGCTTGTCAATGCTATCTCGTGCTATCTGTTCCGGGGTTTGATTCATTATCATTCCCTGTTATCTTGTTTTCGTGCCTGTTACGGACAGATGGCACTCTTGGGGCATGGGAATTCCTTCTGCCGGTTCATCACTTTTTATAGGACTAACAACCTGCTTATTGTAGAATAGTGTATTCTCAGATAATCTGCAACGTCTTTTGGATGCAACTTCGTGTAGGAAGAGGGTTAAGAACCATATACCACGGTTTCTGCTATGAACCTCAAATGTAAGATAAATGTATTTAGAAACGTAATTATATGTTTATTTTCAGCATGTTAAATAAATTCTTGCATAAAAATATAGCTGTTTATAATGTATTTTTGACTAATTTCCAATGGCCCATGTTGTGCTGACCGATGTCCCCTTCACTGGGGCGTTTTTTATGCCTTCAACCCGAAGGATTACTGGATAGTTTAAATGTATTTCAATTTATTTTAACTTGATTTAAATATTCGTTATTTCAAGTAGTTAGTTAGTTTATCCTGGACTTTTTTAATTAGTTTTTAACCGATTTTTAGTTTATTTGCGCCTTTCAAAGTCCAATAGCCTGATTTTTTGGAACCCATGTAAATGATGTGCTCTGCCTGTTTCAATTCCTGCAGTAAGTTGTGAATATCACTTCTTTTTAAATCAGGGAATACATCTTGGAATTCTTTCATAGCCCCTTTTTTATTTTTTCGCAAATGATTCAAGATGAGTTCTTTCTTTTGATCTCTTGATAATCCCGCAAGACGGGTATGTGTCCCCACCTTTCCCTCATGGGCATAATATTGGTGAGAAAGGATATACTTTGCTCCCCGTGTCCTGCCAATCTTCTCAATGATTCCAAGATCAAAAAATTTCTTTTTGTGTGGGAAAGACAGGATAACCTGCTTTTCACGAATCTGCTCCAGTGCGAAGATTTCTTCAAAGGAAAGGAGGATTTGTTTTTCGTTTGTGACTTTTTCAAGAAAGAGGATGAAGTTTTTGTCTTTTACTTGGACAGGGATTCGGAGCTGGACAGTAAAAGAGTCACTCTTTGACAGATCGGGGAGTCCTTTGCCTTCTCGGATCGTGCTTTCAAAGATATCGTCCATGCCCTGTCCGGAACGCTCGACAAGCCCAGCCTTTTCAAAAGTTTCCGCAATGCAACGATTCCGCCACTCACGTTTGTAGAAAACATTTTCCGGGGTAATGCCGGGCAGGAAACCTCCGGGGCTATCAATAACAAACTCTTCCGGTGAAGCACTGATGAATATGGACTGACTGCCAATGGTATAGTCCCTGTGAGCAACAGCGTTTAGCAAGGCTTCGCGGGTCGGTTTTTCGCTGAAGGCGAAAATTTCACGCTGGAAGAGACCCTCCTGAAAAGGAATGCGGAGATTGCGAGCATTGATGGTTTCCCATACTTCATCATAAATCTTGAAGAACGGTTCCCGCCAATTGATGCGGTAATCATGAGGGATCTTCTTTGCACTCTGGCGCCATTCGAAGATGATCTCACTACCGGGTAATAATTGATCAATCTTCTCTTTCTTTCCAAAGAGGATTAAGCTCGCATAGTTAAGACCCTGGTCTGTCAGCAGCCCTATATTGCGCAACATTTTTTCATCGGAAAATTCGAGATAATCTTGCCTTTTTGTTTTTTGCGCCCATCTTTCTCTAAAATTTGTCAGTGCTGTATGGTCCAGATCAGATATCGAAAATCCAGCTACAATGCGACTGGAAAAGTCCGGCTCTGTTTCATTCAAAATCCTCTTCAAAGTCTCTGGATCCATTTCCGTAAGAGATTCACCGGCTCGCATGGGATAGTGATAATTACCGGCTGATTTAATTGGCTGTCCTGGTGGGTGTGGAGGAATGTGGAAGATCAGAACACGTCCATTGGGGTGATTGAATTCTTCAACATTAATTCTGATCTTTAGTTTAGACAAAAGCTTCATGGACAACTTATTGTAAGTTCCTTGAAAGGTCTTTGTTCCAACAACGCGATGGTCAGGGGCAACGCCAAGGATCAACTTACCGCCGCCTTCGTTAGATAGAGCCGCACAGTAATCCGGCAAATCCTTGTCGGCGCTGTAACTATATTCGGCCGTCTTAAACTCAAGTTTCAACCCTTCGGGCTGCCCCAGCCAACGGTTAAATTCTTCAATTGTTGTTTGATTCTGTTTCATCATAGAGTGGTCAATTTTTACAAAAGTAGTCTACCGTCCATATGGGGTCCATATCATAGTGGTCAGGTCTTGCTTTTTGCTGCCCCGTTTCTTATCGACCTGCTTATTGTAGAATAGTGTATTCTCAGATAATCTGCAACATCTTTTGAATGCAACTTCGTGTAGGAAGAGGGTTAAGAACCGTATACTACGGTTTCTGTTATGAACCTCAAGAGAAGCCGCCGGAACCACAGGATGGGGATGATTGTGATGGTAGCGAAGCGAAAGATGAACTCTCTGACCTCCCTATAGAATTGCAGCAGGACAATAATTTTTCAGGTCTCGGCTCCTTACATATAGGACAGACAACGGCTTCGTTCCCTTCATCCATCTTTTGCAACTCTTCAAACACATGGTTGCATTTCCCACACCGGTATTCATAGATTGGCATATATTTTTCCTCCTTTACTGGTAAGCGTTCAGATGTCAACAGTCAGTTTTCAATAAAAAACAGAGACTTAGAACCCCTTATACTTTCTGTGGTAATATGGAAATTTGTTTCCTTTCTTTACTCGATTTGCGATTTGCGATTCCCGATTCCCGACTCACGGTTTTAACGATGCTCGCTCCAAAGAGAATTTTTCATTGGTCCTGGGGCATTGCCTTTCTCCACCTCTGATGTATCCACCACCACTGATCCGGGTATTTCCGAATATATGATTCTACAATCTTTGATAATCTGGACAGATTTGTAAAGATGTCTTTGTCCTTATCGCCTGTTAACTCCAAGTCGAAAGGAGGCTCTATTACTATCCTATGCCTGTTTCCATCCTCTCTAAGGATAAAGGCAGGAAGGATAGAGGCCTTTGTCCTCATCGCCATAACCACAGGCCCCTTGAATGTAGGAACCATCCGTCCGAAGAAGTCTACATAGATACCACCTGAGATTACATTCAAATCTGTCAGAAGAAAGAGGATCCTGTTTTCTTTGAGGCATTTTAGGGATCGTTCTACGCAAATTCTGGGGGGTTTATCGGGAATCAGTTCGACTCTTGTAATCCTCGCCAGATTCTCAAGGTATCGGGCCAATCCTTCCTCCCGAGGGTATCTGGTAATGGCGGATAAAGGATATCCCAGTTGGGCAAGCTTAATTACTAAAAACGAAAAATTCCCAAAATGAGCGCTGAGAATAATAACCCCTCTGCCTAATCTCAATGCGTCATCCAGGTTTTCTCTTCCTTCAATGCTTATCATATTATTGAAATACCCATCATGGAACCTGGGATAGGCAGCCAGCTCTACTCCTCCCCTCCCTATGTTTCCAATAGTGGACCTGTATATTTCGAGGATTTCTGCCTCGCTTTTTTCTTCTCCTAAGGCAAGTCTAAGATTGCTCATTGTAATGCTTCTTCGTCTTCTTAAAAAGAAAAAGGCCAATCTGATTGTCTTTTCACCAAAGATATAAAGATACTTTAATGGCAGAACCCTTAGGATAAATAGAAATATACCCATAAAGCACCAGCCTATTGCACGGAAAATCCTTTTTTTGATCTTCGTAATCCTTTTTTTTGCCATCTATTGCCTCAGTAAATTTAGGCTATAGACTATTAGCCTGTAGACTGTTAGCCTACTTCAACCTTCAGCCTAACAGCCTTCAGCCTAAAGCCTACAGTCTACAGTCTAAACAACCTGAATAGTAACTATATAAGTTCGTATTCTACCAGCAAATTGTAAATCCTTGATTCCTGATCCGGTGTGATAGCAGGGGTATCTTCAGCTACTACACTACTTCCAATCCTGCCCATCAATTTTAATGCTAACTTGATTATTGCTGTGGGGTTTGGCATGTATGCCTCGTGAAGGAACTTCAGCATCTGTCCTACCTTCCAAAGGTCGGTATAATATGTTGGGTCATCCTTTAGCATCTCTTTTGGATTTATGGATGATTCTGTTATAGCTCTCCATTCCCTGGGCAATATATTAGCTCCCTTCGCCACTACTCCATCCAAACTGGGATTACCCAGGAAGTCGAGCTCATTACCGTCGTATATCCTGAAATCTCTTCTGTCTCTTACTGCCCTGGTGTAATTCATTGCCCTCCTGAGTTCCCCTACGTGCACAATACCAACTATCTGTTCATTCTTAGAGAGTTTCTTCAATACGTTTGTTCTTATATTCTTTCTCTTCAGGTGTGCTTGGAGTTCTATAATCAAATAAGGATTGTTGTATAGAACGAATGGAAGCGGGGTGAGTCTGCCGAATTCAACATAGAGATCCGGCAGGTCCTTATTACTATGATACCATAAAGGACAATCGGAAAGGAATATATCCCCCTTGTAACCAAGCTCTCCTTTAATACTCTCCACATGGGCAATATTTTCTCCTGTCCGAGCCTCTGTGTCTCCAGTGATGTTCAGGAAAAGGGGTATCCTTCCGTTAACCATCTCCATACCCGCCTTTATAAGTTCTACTCTCTTCCTGTCACTGAGGACAAACCCTTCTCCTATATCTCCTGCCCCAATAAGAACCCCATGGAGATTCTCTATTGTATATTCCAGCAAACTTTTAAGGCCTGGTTTATCTATATTACACTCATTGTCCAGGGGTGTTACCAGGGCACCAATCAGCCCCCTGGGCGGTAAGATAGGCATTCTGCTATTCCCCTTTAGGATCGGAACTTAAACTCTCCCTTTCCCAGAAGGTCATGGAGGTGGACTATCCCTTTAATCCTCCTACCCTCATCTATAATTGCAAGAGATGTAATCCTGTGTCTCTCCATCTCTTCTATTGCCTCTCCAGCCAGTTTATCCTCGTCTATGATTCTTGGATTAAGGGTCATGAGCTCTTTAACAGGTATTTCAAGGAGATTATCATTATTCTGTATTAGCCGACGCAGATCACCATCAGTGATTATTCCTGTTAGCATCTCTTTATGATCTACTACCAGAGTAAGACCAATGTCCTTCCTGGTTATCTCCTCCAGGGCTTCCTTCATTGACTGTTCTTCGTGTATAATAGGGGTGTCTTCACCTGTCAACATAACATCCCTTATCCTTAACATCAGTCTCTTACTCAGGTTTCCACCGGGATGGATTCTGTGAAAGTCTACCTTCTGAAAGGATCGTTTGTTCAAGAGAGCTACTGCCAGGGCATCTCCCATAGCCAGAGTGGCAGTGGTGCTCGCAGTTGGAGCTAAGCCAAGAGGGCACGCCTCTCTTTCAACCCCTATATCTATAGTCACGTCGCTCTTCCTTGCCA
>JBAZOX010000059.1:0-12080 GCA_041648535.1 Desulfobacteria bacterium
TAGCTTAACAGTTGATTCTATATATACCGTTGGCATAGTAACTTCATCAGTTTCCATTATTTTCTTTATCCTTTAGGATCAAAATAGATTCTTTAATTGAAATGTCTTCCTTCGTCAAGCATAACGGTGGAATTAAGCCGCCGAGTTTTTCCGGTCGGCTTGAATGACTGGTTCTGTGATCTATAGTCTTTCACGGTGCCCACTGCATGTTGAGCTTGCGCTTGGAGGCAGAACAATGTTATTAAGCGACAAAACAAGTGTAGCATAAATAGGCTTTTTTGTGAAATAAAATAGGCATAACCCATTAATATAATTATACTCACTTGTCGGTTAACACCGCAAACGGAAGGAATACACACAAAGCTCTCTAAGAAACCTGTTGTAAAAGTATTTATGGAGTGGTCCACTAGTATTTGATCTTCACCAGGAACAATCCCTGTGGAGGGGCCGTTATACCGGCCTTTTTCCTGTCTTTGGACAAAAAGATATCTTCAAATTCACTTACCCCAATCTTCCCCTTGCCCACATCTACCATCGTTCCTACAATATTCCTTACCATCTGCTTTAAAAAGGCATTGGCTTCAATCTCAAAGATTATGAATCCCTTGGGGTCTTTATCAAGGGATATACCGTAAAGCTCTCTTATGGGGTTATGGCTATTGCATCCTGATGCCTTAAAGGAAGAGAAATCGTGTTCCCCGATGAGGCATTGTACGGCACTTTTCATTTCTTTAATGTCCAATTTGAAAGGTATAAACCAGGAAAAATTGCGGTATAGAGGAGAAGGGAACCTCCGGTTCAGGATGACATATCTGTATATCTTGCTTTTGGCGCTGTATCGGGAATGGAAGTCTTGTTCTGCCTCACTTATCTCTTTAATGGCAATATCAGGGGGAAGCAGACTGTTCAGTCCCCTCTGGATGTTGTTTATATCCAGTTGAGAGTTGGTAGAAAAGTTTGCTACCTGTTCTACAGCATGAACACCTGCGTCCGTCCTTCCTGCCGCGATCAGCCTAATCTCTTCCTGGGTGATTTTCTTTAACCTGTCCTCGATAATCTCCTGGATACTCGTTGCATTGGGCTGAATCTGCCAGCCGTGATAGTTGGTGCCATCGTATTCGATTACAAGCCTGATGTTTCGCATCTCCTTTAATCTTCCCCAGGATGTTTGGTTCTCTCGTTCACACAGTATATACCCTCTCCGGCCCTGGCCGGTCTGAAACACTGATTGTCGGATATGCAGGTAGCTTTTCGAATATCCCCTGCCTGCCAACGATTGATCAACGATGGTTCCCGGATAAAGGGACGGCTCATGGAGATATAATCGGCCACACCCCCATCTATTAGTCCTTTGGCTATATGATAGGAGCGTATTCCCCCTACGAGAATCAGGGGAACCTGGATTTTTTCCTTAAAGGCACGGGCCTCATCTCGAAAATATGCCTCTTTCTCTTTTGATTTAATCCCCATCCTACTAGGACCCAGCTTAAAAGCAGTAGGAAGACCCCCACTTAACTCGATGGCATTGATTCCTTCCTCGGCAAGCATACTTCCTACCTGAACGGAATCTTTCAAGGTTAAACCATTTTCGACGAAATCTTGAGTATTTAGTTTTACCATGATTGGGTAATCTGGCCCAACTTCCATCCGTATCGCCTTAAGCGCTTCCAAAAGGGCCCTTGCACGATTCTGGATATTACCGCCATACGCATCGTTACGATGGTTGTATAAAGGGGATAGAAACTGACTGAGGAGGTATCCATGAGCAGAGTGTATTTGAACACCGTCAAACCCAGCCTTTTTAGCTCTCGCCGCCGCCTGAGCAAAGGCCTGAGTGATCTCCTTAATATCCTGGATAGTCATTTCCTTTTGTGGTAATTTTGACTCGGTCTCTACCGCTGAAGGGGCTATAGGGGGTTGTCCTGTCAGTTCTCCTATGGCACGGAACCCGGCATGAGCAAGCTGCATAACTATCTTGCCGTTTTGTTCATGGACCGCACGGGTCATTTCCTCAAGGCCGGGGATTAGCTCATCTTTGTAAACGCCAAGCTGTTGAGGACTTGCCTGCCCATCGCTACGGACATAGGCATGGCCGGTAATAATCAGCCCCACCCCTCCCTTTGCAAGGGTAGCCATCAAATCAACCAGCCCGGGAGTACATGTCCCGTCTTCTTTTGCCATTCCCTCCCAGGTAGCAGACCTGACAAATCGGTTTTTTAGTACCATGCCGTTAATTGTACTTGATTCAAATAGTTTGTTCATTTATATGAAACTCCTCTGATTTTTGCATATTTAGCGATTATCGGTTATAAGCTTCTTTGCCCTGCTTTTGCTGCGAAGTGTTCCCATGCTCACAAGTTCAAATTCATCCAATGAAAGCATTCCACAATCAATGTTGCTCACTATAACAGGATTCTTCAACAACCTCTCTTTTATCTCTTTCTCAACTCCAAGTCCCTCCTCCGTTGTTTCCACCACAAATTTTATGCAGTCCGTGTTCTCTTTGCTGGAGATGACTACCTGATAATCCACAACTTCAGGTATGGAATATATTTCATCATCAAAAAATGACGGATAAACCGTATCATTGTTGCCTATAGTCACAAATGACCTCATTTTTCTTACCGGGCTTCCTATCCTTTTCAGGGTAGCTGCACCGCAGGGGCAAGGTTGCCCGATCACCCTTGATATATCATGTGTTTTGTAGCGTATCAAAGGCGTGCCCTCTCTGATCAAAGTCGTAAATACAAGTTCGCCTTCCGAATCATCTTCCATTAACTTTCCGGTGTTCGGATCTATCACCTCTAACAGCAGGTCTGCCTCATTGAAATGGTAGCCATCGTGGGCATGACATTCAACGGAGACACCGAGGCCCATTTCGGTCATTCCGTAATGACCATGGACCTCGCAGTTCCAAATCTCTTTTAGTTTCTTTCTCATGGAACTTGATATATGTTCGGAGGTGAGAAACAAGGTCTGCACCCCCAGTTCGCTGAGACGACTCCTTGGTTTATACCCCATCGTAATCCTGTGAATACGGGATGGGGAGGTGAATATCACCTTGGGACGATGCTTCTCTACAACCTGTATGCATTCATCAGGGGATACGCTAATGTCACAAGTTACAGGAATACCGCCCATTTTTAGTATGCCTTTAGAGAGCAGATCGGCTTGGCTGTTCGGCCTGCCGTCTGGAAGAATTAACATGATGGTATCGTTGCTTTTGGAAACGGTGCGCATCCCGGCAGACATGAAACCGATCATTTGATCAATGTCCTGCTGTGTGCAGACCACCCTTTTGGGCTTCCCTTCCGTTCCCGATGTGTCTAAAAGGTATTCCTGCGCAAATTCTTTCAGGGAAACGCAAACGAATTTATGCGGAATATTTGCCAGATTGTCCGGCTCAGTAAACGGCAGTTTTACAAAGTCGTCCATGCTCCTGATATCATCAGGCGTTATCCCTATCTTACAAAACATCTCTTTGTAATACTTGCTTTTTTGAAAAGCGTAATCCAGTACTCTCTTTAGCCTGAAAAACTGAAACGCTTCAATATGAGATCTGCTGATATGGGATAGGTCTTTAAAACGATCACCGCGGCCGAATTCAGGATAATCCATAGCGGTTTGCCGAACCTTATTGTGAAGCCACGTCTCTACATAACAAGTTTCCATTTTGATCTCCAATGTATAGTCTTTGTCCATTAGCATCTGTAAGGTACAGAGCACAAAATGGCATTATTTGCTTGTTTGATGTAACTACATGACCACAACATCCCTTTAATCTTTCCAGATCAAGATTCCAGACATCTTGAAAAGGCATGCAGCTGATGGTTAAGCCATGCGTTAATATCCGCTCGAAAGGGGATCCCGGAACCGGTTTTGCAGGAGGGTCTGAACTTCCACAGCATGCGCCTGAAACAGATTCATTTCTTTCCTCATGGAACCGCCAGTACAGCGACATGAATTGCCGCGAGCTCTCCTCTGTGACTTGATGCCCGCGTTGTTGCGATACCAACCGGTCAGACAGATTGTTGAGCGGAATTATTCGTCCATCTTTTCTTAAAACGAATAAGCCCGAAAAGGAACAATGAGAGCCTTTGACACCACGTGGCAAGAAGTCTTCCAGCTTGAGCTCTCCGTCTGTTTGGTCACATAGCGCATTTAAAACATCCGGTATTGTTATCCTCTCTTTATCCAGTTGCATGTCGGGGTACCGTCCCATATAACTAATCGGCTGAAGGTGGATCCCCTTTATATATGGAATGCGATCTTTTGCAAATCGAACAATATCACCGATTTGATGATCATTGATCTTTGGGATCAAAACAGGGACCAAAACGACCCCAATCCTTTCTTGAACGCAATTGTCAATTGCCTGCACTTTCGTTTCAAGGAGATTCTTGCCACGGATAAAACGATAGACATCATCGCTTACGCCGTCAAACTGAAGATAAACAGCGCTTAACCCGCTATCTTTCAGCTTATGGAGATATTCATTGTCTTTTGCGATGCGTATGCCGTTGGTATTCAATAGGATATGATCAAAACCCATTTCACGACCCATGGCAACAATCCCGGGTAAATCGTCGCGCAAGGTAGGTTCTCCTCCGCTGAGCTGAATCGTGCATGGCCCGACTGTTTCCAAAACGGTTTTAAACATCTCTTTCAGGGTATCCATGTCAGGTTCTTGTTCCGAACCATTTCCTGAATCAGCAAAGCAGATCGGACATGACAGATTGCATTTAGAGGTGACTTCCATTACCATTGTACAGGCATTCACCTCATGAGACGGGCATAATCCGCAATCAAAGGGGCAACCTCTTTTGGCAGAGGTAAGTGGGTTTGTCGGAGGGCATCCGTCATTGCCAAATTGTTCCCATTCTCTGTAGCTTTTGGCATCTCCTCGCCAAATGATGACCTTGAAACTGCCATGCACGGAACATTCTTTTTTCAGGTAAATATTCCCGTCCTGTTCCACCTTCGCTGCCGGAACCCTGGACATGCATTTCGGACATAGGCTTTCTGTATATCCGATTATCTGTTCCATACCGGTATTACTCCTTTGTTGCTGTAATGAGCGCATAACCGATACCGGTTTTTCTTCTTTGTTTTTGACGTTCGTCTGAAGATGTCGGATCACCATGCGCATCATAGACGCAGCCGATTTCCTTACATAATGTGTCCATTCGGCCAAAGCGTAGCCGCATTCGGAAGAATGCCTCTTTCAATGCTATAGAACAGTCTTCTGTGTATATCTCTTGAAAGCCCACGCTTTGAAGAAGTTTCCTATAACCTATTAAAGATTCGGCATTTTCAATACAGGGGAATAAAGCGAACGAACTCATGAAAAGAGGCACAGTCTCAGAAGGTTCATTTGTGACTTCATTATCTCTTCGGACAAGGTCGGTAATTGTCAGTCTTCCCCCGGGTTTTAAGACGCGCCAGATCTCATCCAGGATTCGCTTCTTGTTTTGAACCAGTGAGATGGAACACTCACTGAATACCATATCAAAAAGATCGGTGAATAACGGCAATTCCTGACAATCCGCAGCTATAAAGCTTGTTTCCCCAACCATGTTTTCATTTTTTGTCCTCTCCGTTGCCGAAGCAATCTGGATCGGTGATATATCAATACCGGTAATCGAACATCCGTAATTTCGGGCAAGGAATATGGCTGTAATGCCTTTGCCGCAGCCGATTTCAAGAACCTTGCAACCCGGCTTTAACATGGCAACCTCTGCAAGTCTTTCTGTCAGTTTTAATCCACCGGGATGTAAGGTATTTTCTAAAACCTGGTCTAACCCACATTTGCAACATAGATTGTTCAAGGATTTCTTTCGCCCATTAACCGTATTACTTATAACTCAACTCTGCTTCTGCCGGAAAAACGTTGTTTATTACAACATCCTCCAAAAGATATTTAACCTCGCACTTCGGACATTTTATCCCTTCTGCCGATCCTTCAACACCTGAAAATTCTAATTCCACTATAGTTTCAACCATATCATCGTGGCATTGGAAGCAACGCCATTGTGCCATAATCTGTCCTCCCTAAATAATTTTAGAACGGTGCCCGTAAGCACTGTGAATCTCATACCCATCATCTGTCGGGGTATATTCGGCATAGATGACAGGTAAGTACTTCGCCGATCTGGTCAGAAATCTATTGCTCCCTTCCTGATAGAGCTTCTGCCCTGTGGTTTCAGCATTATGGATCACTATCTGCAAATCTTCGTCAGTAAGATACCTCTGCTCTATTAACTCATTCACCTTTTTGCTTTTTATCAGCTTAAGCGATTTATAATTACCGATTTCTTGCGAGCTCATCCTTTTACTCCCTTATATTTTGTAACCGTTTTCCTCTAGTATTTTTGTTACCGCACTATATGTTTTAGCTATGATATTAAAGCATATCTTTAAATCCGGTTTTTCTATCCCATCTTCTCCCAAAATCTCTTCACATTTAATGCCTTTGTATTTGACTCCGATATTCTCTTGAAACCACTCCGCCAGATTCGCAACCATCAGGTTAAAACGGTCATTCTCCTGTTCCTCATCCGATCCCTTGCCGGCAAAGAAAGCAATCAAACACGCTGCACCGGTCAATGCCCCGCATATTTCACCGCTGTATCCAATGCCATTGCACAGGCCGGCCATCGATCGGATTAGATCCGGGTTTGCATCGCCTTTGGATTCAAGGGCAAGAAGAAATAATATCTGGCTGCAACAATAGCCCTTTTGAGAAAAAGGAATCATTTTTCTTGCAATCTCAAACGCCATTACTTGCTTTTCTCCAGGAATACCTCAACAACACGTGGGTCAAATTGCGTCCCGGCGTGCTTTCTCAGTTCCGATATAGGAACCTTTAGGGACGTTGTTTCTATTTGTGATATTTATATCCATAACGTTGTTCAGCCCTCTCGATTGCCTTCGTAACACCCGATGTATTCGCTCCCACCTGCCGCGCTATCTCTGCCCCGCAAGGCAATTACAGCTCGCGTATCGCTCACCTTCCTGCGCTTGCCGCCGCCTTTCAATTCCAAGGGGCTTATGCCCCGCTTTCGACACTCTTCTTCAATGAGCTTTTCGATGGTCTTGCCGGATTGTTTAGCTTTAAGCTGCCGCAGGTGGTTTTTCTCGGTTTGTTTCAGGATGCTGTTGCAGAGCGCTGGGAATATCCAATCGTGCTTGTCGAGGCATGATAGGATTTTATGGAAAAACCAACTGCCTGTCAAGTAATTTATTGATTAGAAACAACGTTATATATTGGAGGAGTTTCAGGTAACACTCCTAAGGGTGACATAGAAAAAAATAAATATAATCTACCAAAAAAAGAAACCTCCTGTTAAGAGAAAAAGTAAACATCACTAAACTCAAACTCTTAAACAGGAGGTATAAGATGAACGAAACAGATAGTATCAGGCTTGAGGAGTTTCGTCAACTCAAGAAAGAGATTCGGGGTTCGAAGGAGTATCTGATCGTTGGTATTGACGTAGCCAAGGAAAAGCACCATGCTTTTTTCGGCACAGCTACGGGAAAGACGCTGTTAAAGCGATTGATCTTTGACAATACTATTGAGGGTTTTAGGAAGCTGGGGGTCCAAGTTCATGCGATTCAAGTGGCACAGCAACTGGCGAAGGTGGTTTTTGGATTAGAGCCGACGGCCAACTATCACAAGCCTTTGGGAGAACATTTAATCCGTTGTGGGAAGATGGTGGTATTGGTTTCAGGGGTAGCTGTCAAACGGAATCGGGAACTCCTTGATGGACATTGGGACAAACATGACGACAAAGATGCAGCCAATATTGCCGACTTGATTTCACAGGGGAAGTGTCTGTTTTATGAATATCCGGACATGAGGCTTCGGGATCTGCGCAGCCTGCTGATGTTAAAGCGAAAACTTAAGAAGCAGGAACATAGTTATCGGGTCCGGATTCGGAACCATCTCTTAGCCCAATATTTTCCGGAATTAGATCGTTATAGCGGTCGACCGGAGATAGAGGCCATTGTCCGTTGGTGTCTGGATCCTTCTCGTATAGCGGGATTCGAGAATGATCAATTTATGAGTTTGGTAGCACCCGGCCGGCAGAGTCCGGCTAAGCACCGACGACTGCAAGCCATCCAAGAATTGGCTGTTGATTCTATTGGCTGTAAAATGGGTGAAGGAGCCTGTTTAGAGGCCCAAGTGATGGTAGAGGGACTACGTCACATCCGAGAGGCAATCAAAGTGACCGAGGCCAAGATTGAAGAGATCTGCAGGCCCTTTCCCGAATACGCCTATCTGCTGACCATACCTGGTTTTGGTCCGGATATCTCGGCTAAGGTTTTGGGGGCATTAGGCAATCCGCATCGGTTTTTAAATCAGAAACAAGTTCTCAAAACGGCCGGTCTGGACTTGAGCGCTAATCGAAGTGGCAAGACATCGAAGGCAACCGTTCCGATCATTTCCAAGCAAGGGAAGGCAGATCTACGTTACGCCTTGTATCAAGCGGCTTTGGTTGCCTCTACTCAGAATATAGATTTTATGCGATATTATACCCGGCAACTTGAGGGTCGGGAAAAGGAGCAAGGGATCAAAACCAAACGGAAGGTCAAATTATCGGCCAAGCTTTTAATCATTGCCTGGACCTTGATGAAAAAACAGGAGCCTTTCGACCCTCGGTATTTTAACCAGGCGTAACGAAAAACTTATAATTCCCTTTAGTGAGCCCGTGCAACAACGTAGAGGCCGACTTCGGACCTCGGGAGGGACAATCAAGGGCCGCTCATTAGACTTTAAAATTTAGATAAGGGATGATAGGTGACTCCGCATCAGCGGGGTATGCCGGATATCGATAACGATTAGATTTAAAGTTCGCTATTAATGAGCACTGGGGAATCAAACTGAATCACGTCTGCACGTCAGGCGTATAGGGGAGGTGTACCCTAAAAAAGGACCAAATTCTAGCTTATTAAAATTGCTATCTTTCTCGCTATGATGTTTTTTCTCTTGACAGGTGTATTATAGGATGTCCCTAAGTACCCCTAAGTACCCTCGAGTCCATAAAATTCATCTTGCCCAAAAAATTATTACAAAAAAGTCAAATTGCCCTATATGTTGCCAGCAGTTCAGAGGGGCTACCTGCGCTGGAGAAGAAAATTGATATCCTCAATAAAGATGGCTATAAGAAATTTTACTTAAGAAAAAGACATAGTATGCCGATAAAAGATTATGAAAATTTTAACAAGACTTATATTAAATAAACGGAGGAAGAAATGGAAAAAAGAGAAGAAAAAAGGGTATATAACAGGAAAGATTGTAAAATTACAGTAAAATTGACAACCGACAAAAGGGAAGATCTTATAGAAAATGGTATTAGTAATATTAGTGAACACGGTCTCTTTGTTAAAACCTTTGCCCCTTTACCTATTGGCACTAAATTGGGCATAGAGTTTGGTGTTCCAGAAGCCAATAAGGTTATTAGCTGTAAAGGCAAGGTTATGTGGGGATACAAGGCAGACCCGTTGAGGGGTGGTAGAGATGTGCCTGGGATGGGAATAAAGACAGAGAATCTAACCCAACAAGATATGGGCTTAATTTCAAGCTTTGTTAATAACCTCAATTAGTTCAGCTTGAAAAATTCCCTTTTCGGCTTTTTGAAGCTTTGCTTCTCCAATAGGGTTACCCCAAATCCTGTTTACATTTCTCTAACGGGAATTTTTTCCATTCTGACTCCTCAAGCTTGTTGCAAAGCAATTAAGCTGGGCAAGAGTATTTGTTCTTAAATACCTCTACAGCCCTAAATAACTGTTCATCATCCCTATACGCTCTAAAATTTTCGATGGAGTCCAAATCTATTTCTTCTATGCCATCTTTACTTATAAAGAGAGGGACTCCAATGCATATCTCGTTTTCCCCCAAGCTGGTTCTCTTAGTCAGGGTTACTAGGGTACGGACATTAGCAAGAAATGCTTTTATGATGGCTATTACAGCAATTCCAACAGGAAAATCCGCTCTCTCTCCACAGTAGTATTCAATAAGGGGTTTCACAGATAACCGTGTGGGTATAGGATATGTGTTGATGTAATTAAAGACCCCTTCGCTTCCTCTCTGGACCATCTCATAAGCCTTGTTGTATACCTCATCCACATCCGGATTTTTCTTAAGGGTAGGAGAGACATTTTCCAATGTTTGGCCCGTTGGTGGTTTGCAATTTATCCGAAGCATACTCTTATAAATTACCATGCCTCTCAATTCATGATTACCGCCAACCAGTCCGCCTACAGAGATTTCGACGGGCAAATCTAACTCCTCCCTGATTTCCCTCTGAAACCTCATAGAATCCAACACAGGTCCTATCGCAACAACCCTCTTGAAATACTTGGAAAAGACCCACGTACATAACTCGTTTGGATTGCTTACCACTATTACCATTTCAGGGGTACGAAAAGGATTTCCTTTAATAGATTTAGCGCAATCCTCAAAAATAGCCTTATTTTCATGCCTCAGGGTTGTTCTATCGGAAGCCTTACCTGTATCTTTTGAGATGGTCTTACCCGCACACATTATTAGGAGTTCTCCATCAACTCTGTCATAAGAATCGACAAATTCGATATTCGGTAGAACCCCATCCATACCGTCTTTTAACTTTTCAATTAAGGCATAATAAAAGTTTTTGTCCTTACCTTGAGATGCCTTCTTCGGTCTGCCGAATAGCTGGAGCTTTTCACAGTCTGGTAGTGCTTGCTCTGTTAGAATCCGCTTGAGAATTTCACTTCCCATTGCTCCGCTCACACCAATAATGGTTACGGTCTTAAATCTGCCTATAGCACCATAAGGGTCTTTTTTGTACTTTAGCTTTTTAGAAAAGTAATTCCTTTCTCTTGAAAGATTTTTTTTCTCCTTATGTGTTGAATAGCATCTGGACAAGTATTTAAAAGTGACCCCTATCTGTTTTGGATCTACTAATTTTTTTCCCGTCTCGAATTCTATACAAGGATTATGTAGTTCTTGCACTTACCCCTCAACCCTGGGAAAGATCGGTTCAATCTTTGAGACGGCAGTGGTCTCTCCTATTTTTCCCCACTCGGTTATATCATCCAATCTCTGGGTGTGTAAATCCCCCTTTATCCCTAAAGATGCCCATATCTTCTCAGCAGTACTCGGCATAAAGGGAAAGAGAAGAACAGCAATAACCCTCAGGGCATCTACGATATTATATAATACAGCATTCAATCTTCCCGTTTGATCTTCTTTCTTTGCCAGGGTCCAAGGTGAGGTCTCGTCTATATACTTATTCACAGCAGCTATAAATCCCCAAATGTCAATTAACGCCTTGTTAAATGCCAGTCGGCTCATGTGATTAATTATGTCTTCAAGCATCTTTGAAGCATCACTTCTCAATCTCTCGTCGATCTCTAAGTGTCCGGTTGGTTTATGAAGGATCCCCTTGAAATATTTAATAACCATTGCCAGGCTGCGACTCGCCAAATTCCCAAGATCATTTGCCAAATCAGAATTCAACCTGTTAATTAAGGCACTCTCGCTGAAATTGGCATCCAATCCGAATACCATCTCTCGCATAAGAAAATACCGAAAGGCATCGAGGCCATACTTGTCTTTTAAACTAAGGGGGTTGATGATATTCCCAAGACTCTTAGATATCTTGTTTTTATCTATGTTCCAGTAGCCGTGAACATTTAAATGCCGATATGGTTCAATGCCGGAAGCCTTTAGGATGGTTGGCCAGTAAATACCGTGGGGTTTTAGTATATCCTTCGCGATCAGGTGTTGGGTTGATGGCCAGAATTTGTGATAAAGATCAGAGTCAGGATAACCAACAGCAGTTAGATAATTGATAAGGGCATCAAACCAGACATAGGTGACATAGTCTCTATCAAATGGCAGAGTTATTCCCCAATCCAGCCTTGATTTTGGACGCGAAATGCACAGGTCTTCTAAAGGATCTCTCAAGAAGGCCAATACCTCATTGCTATATCTTTCAGGGCGAATAAAACCAGGGTGGGACTTGATATACTCTATCAACCAATTCTGATACTTGCTCATTCTAAAGAAATAGTTCTTTTCTTTTATAAACTCA
>JBAZOX010000060.1:0-12079 GCA_041648535.1 Desulfobacteria bacterium
TCAAGATCTTCAGGAACATGATAAATCTTACCTTCCGGTATCTTGACCATTACCTACCTCCTTTTACGTGGTATTTACTCCGGGACTTACCCAGGGTGTAATTATAACAATTCACCAAATTACTATTGGCATCAATCAATTATCCATACATACTTGATGCTTCGCAAAAAGTCCATCTGCTGCATTGCACTGCATATGGAGCTTTTTCCTTTGCTATCCCAATTTTGACTTTTTAGAGTCCATCATACTTGTATAGTATACATCTATGTATAATCTAATTTTTCAGGTTGTCAATCAATTTATTCAAAAATTCGGCCCACTCATCGAATGACAGGTCAGGGGCAGAATAAGTAGCACCTTCCATATATCTGTTATCCAATATCATAGTTTTCCCGGTTTTTATTGTAGAGATTAGCATCCTGGCTATATCTGGATAATAGCCAAAGAATACCAAGAGTTCCGGTCTCTCTGGAGTAATAGGCTCCTCCCATTTCTCGACCCTTAAAAAATTTACCAGATCAGCGGCCATCATCTTCTTAGCCTTTATCTCCGTATTGTCTTTTAATTGAAACATTGTATTGCCAGTGGCTGCTATCGGTGTATCGGTTAACTTAGCTATCTCTACAACATAATCCAGCAGTTTCTTTCCACCAACCTCCAGATTATTGCAAATTGACCCTGCCACTAGAAGCTTTTTCTTCTCTTCTTTCAGAAATTTTGCTGCTTCATTGGGTGTTAACATCATCTCTCTTCCCCTTTCTTTTAAAAACCGATCCAATATATGTTTTTATTTTCTGTCTGATCTTGGTTTGTAGACAAATCTTTTCAATCCTGTTAAATACTGGCCTGATCTAAACCCATAATGTTCAAGGAAATCCCCCACCTCCATCAATCGACCGTCTCTGTGTCTGGACTTAAGGATTTTTCCCCGCTTTTTATCAATCTCCCAACCATGTTCCTCTTCCAATAGCCTGATTATCTTGGCCTTCTTTGTAATTGGCAGTTCCGTCTCTTTTCTTACAAAAAGGTGCCAATCGTCGGGCCATTCACCAAATTTCTTTTTGTAAGTATTCAGATAGAGATCGAATTTATTCTGGCGGGAAGTTTCCATCTCCTGAAGGGTAAAGCTAAGTTTTGGGACAAGGGCAATGGCTTCATCGATGGTCTCTACCGGGATCAGCAAATGCTCTGGTGTAGGTTCGGTTTCCTTCTTCTCTTCGGTATTACCATGTATCATCCACCATTTACTCCTATCGTATTTATTTCCCAATAGGTATCTTTTGAACTTTGATCCATTAGGTCCTACGATAACCGGAATTCCTGCCCTGACATGAGCTGCTGCAACGGTATAAGCAAGATCGGTGGCTGGTCCCCACATGACTACGGCAGTAGCGAATCTATATATAAAATCAGCCTCCTGTGCAAAAGTAGACTTATAAGGGTTCCTGAAAGCAAGGTACCCCAGTTTATAGAATGGGGCGGTTGCCACAAGGCCTTGCGCCGAACATCCACCACAGTTGGTCAAACATCTGGGGTTGAATAGTGCTGGATATGCTTCAAAGAGGAACTTCCCTGTCTTAGGATCCTTATATCGGGCAACATCCTGGGCAATACACCCTGCAACGGCAACAGAATAATTAGACTGAACAAACTCTTTAGCCATTTCAGCCACTTCGCTCTCTGCCCCTGGGTAGTTACCGCAACCTATTATAGCCACAGCACTGGGCATACTGAACATGGTTATAGCTATATCCCTTACCTCCAGGTTAGTGATAGGTCCCCTACCTGCCCGCATCTTAAAATAGTCTTCTTTTATTGCCTGGGGATTGGCAGACAGAAACATATCCATGAGGGGTATACCTTCTGGACATGCTTGTTCACACTTTCCGCAGTACATGCTCTTCACGTGAACATCTGACAACTTGGCAAAGTCTCCTTCTTTTGCTGCTTTTAAGGTTTCACAGTTTATTAAACTGGCTGGGCATGCCCTGGAGCAGGCATCACAATTTGTACATTTTGAGGCATACCTTTTTATATCCTCTGCAGTCAGAAGATAGCTATCCTTTCTCTTGCCTTTCATCTTCTGCGCAAGTTTAACGGCAACCTCACCGGCCTTCTTGGGGTCTGATATCATAACAACAGGAGTTCCTTTTTCAAGATCATTGACTATCTCATCTACTGAATCAAGGGCCCTGTTATCCAGACCATATGTTTGGTTGAAGCTAGTTGTTATTACCTTGGTATCTGTCTTAATTGCCTCTTCCAGTACATCAACTTTGCAACATGTATCACTGAGGATGATTACATCCCCCATGCCCAGTCTCAAGACCTTATTAGCCCTGGTGGGAGATGTAAGTACCTTAGCCTTATCATAAAAACGAATCATGTCATGTCCCGTTGAACCGATTCCCGTAACTTCTATCTTACCCTCCAGTCCGTTATCTTTCATATACTTTACTGCCATCCACGCAGGCAAAAAGTCATTACCCATAAATACCAGGACAGGTTTTGATGTATCTACCGATCCAAGCCCGCCTTCAGTAGTAGGTGGCGGAAAGGCAGGTATTTCCATCAAATCCTTATCTGGAGCCCAGGCAAAATCAAAAAAATTGTACTTAAGCCATTCAGTGATGTCCATGACAAAGAGAAGAACAGAACCGGCATGAAAAACCTTTGATTCCAAATCAACAATACTATTTTCTCGGCCAACATTTGCTGCGGTTAAAAGTTCTGAAAGTTGACCTTCGGCGTAGGTTAAAGCCTCTCTCATTTCTCTAAGGTTTTTCGGTGAATCAGAGATAAGTATATTTACGTTCATTAAACCGTAAACTATATTGTTCCCCCACTTTATTTCTTTATCCTTTCCAAACTCCTTTATGCAGTGGTCCAAAAGTTCCTTACAGGTCGACAAATGTATTGCGAGCCCCTTACATGCCGACTGGAGAGAGAGCTTTGCCTGAAATGTCTCAAGGTCGAGCCCGCAACTTCCCTTACCCTTTTCGAGATTACAAGGTCCCTGGAAGCAGTCCTGACATTCTTTTATGGTAGCAGTGTAAAGAGGGGGGAATCTTTCCAGCAGGAATCTGTCCCACTCTGCTATATCATGTGCATGTGGGTAAGGCGTTAACCATACCTTCATTTGGTTAACCAGATTCTCCGACCAGGTAGTCTCGATCGACTCTTTAACCATATCTTCAATGCCCCTTATGTCCCTTACTGCTTTGACTGCATCGACCTCAGTATTCATAACTCTAGCTATGACCTTTTTTTGATCGTCACCCATTGATTTACCTCCCTTGTTAGTTTATGATTAGTACCTCATAAAACAACTATTGCCATAGAAACACCTTTAACAACCAGGGGGTTCCTATTATGAGACCTTTTAAAAACTATATTTCCCCTGATAGCACCCTTCAGTGGTACCCCTGAAAATTAAATGCATAGGTTTTTGGGAACCCACCTCAGCGAGCTTACCCCTGTTAGAGAAGGAATCTACTAACGTGGCTTAGATAGGTCAAAAAATTAGTTCTGAAGCTAAAGGGGATGTGTTTAACTCTTGAGACTATAAAATCATTTAACTACTTATAAAGGTGTTTATTGTCTGCATCCTCAGCATTCCATACTCTATGCTTAAGCGTACCCATAGAGAAAGGGGCTGCACATTGAACTCCTATTCAAATACATCAACTTCGGAAACGCAGTCTTTACAAACATTCTTCTTCACCGTACCAGCCGTAAGGGCACCAGGTTTGGAATAACCCTTTATCCTTGCTGCCGGATGAGTTGCATCTAGAGCGATTTCCACAGAGCATATTTCACAAATGTCAACTCCACATTCACTGCATTTTTGTTTTGCCTCGTTTTCATTGCATTTTCCACAAATTTTTCCTTCTCCCATTCAGATTACCTCCTTCCCGAATTGTCTTTAATAAATCTTCTTTAATATATTTTTATACTTTATTTTATGAGGGGGATTCATCTCCCACCCATATTGTATACAATGCTAGCATAAAAAAAAACCATGTCAAGTGAAAAGTCAAACTTTTCCAGCACCAATTCTTTTTTCATTGACTTACCCCCATAGAGTTGATTAAATAGTTCATCCTGAAAAATGAAAAATTTCCTTTGGAGCAAACATGAGTCAAAAAACCTGCACTAGAGAGCGGAAAAGGGAATCTTTCAGTGTGAACTAAATAGTTTTTGTTATGAATATACTATTAATCGAAATAAATCCGTTCATCCCCCCATCTACCCCTATTTCCATCGCCTATATTGCGGCCTTTTTGAGGTGGCATGGGTTTCGTGTGAACATTATGAATATTGGAGAGAACACCCCTTTTTCTCTCCATCTCCTCAGTTCCTATATCCGTGATTTCAAACCGGGGCTGGTAGGGTTCTCCACTTATCAGAGGAACATCCTCTTTGTTATCGGGCTGGCAAATTATATAAAGTCCTTTGACCCGAAGATCAAGATTGCAATAGGTGGACCGCAGGCTACTTTTATGCCCTCTTCTGCCCTTCAACCCATAGAGTCTATCGATTATATATGTAGAGAAGAAGGCGAAATCGCTCTTCTGAATATAGCTTCGGCCATTAGAGATGGAATAGACAACACTGTAATCTCAGGGAGTTCCTGCAAATGTGAAGACGGTTTGTTTTACGATGGTCCCAGTGTGGAAGCGTACAGTGATCTGGACAGATACCCCTCTCCGTATCTTCATAACGACCTTATTGATTTCTCTAATCTTGAAGAGGCGATCCTGTTTACTTCAAGGGGGTGTCCCTATGGGTGCATCTTCTGTTATACCCCTAAAGCTTTCAAGCGGAAGGTCAGGTTTCATTCTATCGAGAGGGTAATAGAAGAGATTGAATGGATTTATCGGAAGGGTATTAAAAAGTTCTGGTTTGCAGATCCGAGTTTTTCCATCAATATTGATAGGATAGATCAATTAATGGAAGAGATTCTACGAAGGAATCTAAAGATACAGATCTGGCTTGAAACCAGAGCGGATCTTGTCAATGACGAGCTTGTGAAAAAGATGAAGGCCGCCGGAGTTTATCTTGTTGCCTATGGGCTGGAATCGGCGTCTAAGAAAGTACTTGAAGGTCTAAAAAAGAACATTTCACTGAATGATATGCGAAGGGCGATAAAATTGACCCAAAAACACGGGATAGACGTGGAACTATTTACCCAATATGGTCTTCCCCATGAGAACTTTGGTGATGCCATGAAGACATTACAGTTTCTTAAGGATAACGATGTAAAGATCAGGGGAAATTCTAATTCCCAGCAGATGCAGGTATATTTTGGTACGGATGTCTTCAATTCTTGCCGGGAATATGGGGTTCGACCACTGGAAAGGGACATGCCTGCATATATGTCTATAGGGAGACAGTACGAAACAGAATATCTGTCCTCTGAGGAACTTAAGAAAATCAGGTTAATATGGGAAAAGGAATCCCTTGATGGAGTGAAGAGAAAGGTTTCATAGGGGGTATTATCAAATTTGTATCATGACGAGCTCATCAGGTTTTATCGATAATACAATCATTGAAAAGTTATCATGTTAAATAAATCAAGCATAGTGCTTTTAGGAAAGAGAGAATGCACAAAGTATTTCCGTATACGAATGCAAGAAATTGTTTAGCAGAGTTTCTTGAGAAAGCATTACCTAATGGCATCAAAAGTAAATCTGAAATTATTTTGAGTTTACACCTTCGGGAAGATACATTGGCGATGCCAAATATGTCGCCTGATCAGCTTAAGGACATTCGAGAAAAAATTGTAAAAGGTGACAAATTAGATGATGTATGCAAAGAGTTGTATTTGGAAAACACGAAAAGCAAGAGAGGAATGTTTCGTGTTCTCGCTCGAACTCACCTCAATAGGTCTGGAATAAATCATGTAAGCATGGGGCATTTCGACAAAACATCGTGTCCACGAATACTCAATTTTATCGATACAATTGACCTAGAGCAGGACGCAGAAAAAATCCAGAGAGAATTAATAGCAAACTGGCTAAAATTTGCGGAAAATCATAGGGGAACCGAATTTTCTAATGAAGGACTTGATTACAACGATAAGGCTTATCATGCATTAAAAACTTTGAATGATGCCAGCGGTCGGGAAATTAACTGTAATTTGATGGAAACCAATGTGACAGCTCCGAAGCTTTCCAAAGAGTTAGAAATTGATCTAGGTTGGTGCCGGATTGTCTCAGGCATAATGACAGGACTGAATTATCTCAATTTTCGAGAATGGGATTTATATGATCAGGTATCAAAAACAGACTTGTCCTATGAGAATATTCACAAACTTATAAAAGAATGTCAAAAAAATGTGAGTGAATATGGTTATGCTCTGGCAGGAAGTTTTCTCGCAGACCTCGGTGGTCCCAGCTTTGTAAAAGATGACACTCATGTTAAAGCATGCATGTACGCCATATCAGATAACCTTGATACCCCTGAGAAGCGAGTGAAAGCTGTAATTGAGTCCGCTCATAGTGTTGGCGTTCAACCTCGAATACTGGATAAAATCATGTATATTGCAGGTAGCGGGAACCTATATTTGATAGGGGTTAAGCTTAAAGATAGTCAATCGATTAAAAAGCGCTTCATCGAGGAGTTAACCAAAATGCTATAAGTTTGATGTAATGCAGCGCTTAAATTCATTTCAATAATGAGCACTACTGTAATCACACATAACAAAACGCTGCATTCGGACAAATTTTCCGGTGAGCGCAGCGTTGATAAAATATGATACCGAGTGGTAATCTAAGTAAAATAAATGACGTAACAACACCGAAATTTATGGCCTTCACCATAGGATTTTTATTATTGATTATTGCATTAATTGTTGATACTGATGGTTTTATTTTTATTATCGATCATGCAAATCTTCTGTTTCATGAAGCCGGACACATAATATTTGGAATATTTGGTATTACACCAGGACTTTATGGTGGTACTTTGGGACAGTTGGTATTCCCGGTAGTAACAGCATTAACTTTTTTACGACAGGCAGCCTTAGTATCTTTTTCAGTTTCGATGTTATGGTTATTTGAAAATTTTTTTAATATTGCCAGATATATGGCAGACGCAAGAGAACATAATTTACCGCTGGTGGGTAGCGGCGAACATGATTGGACAAGAATATTTACAAGCTTGGGATTATTAACCTACGATACTACAGTTGCAAATTTTGTAAGATTTATAGGTTGGTTGGGTTTAATATCAACTATGCTTTTTGTAACATACCAATGGAATCAATATAGAAAAGAACATACTGGCAAAAATAGGGACGGCTCCCACTTAATTTAATAAACAAAAAAATGGCTATAACAAGTTGCTGGAGAATCGACGGGAAAACGTTTGTGCGTTTCCAGCGTCTCAGCTCCAACGTTATGCCATATGAAATAGAAAGGAGGTTTGACAGTATGTCATTGAGTCTTGAAGACCTAGAAAGCCAGGTATTGAACCTTAGTCTCGAAGCAAGAGCTCATCTGGCTGAAAAGCTTATATTGAGCCTTGATGCGCCCTCTGAGGAAGAAAACTTGCGCCTCTGGGTTGAGGAAGCCGAGAAGCGGCTCAAGGCGCTTAGGGAAGGCAAAGCCAAAGAAATACCCGCTGAAGAGGTATTCAGTCGAGCAAGGGCTGCAATCTTATGAAAAAGGTGACATTTCATGAAGATGCCGATGCCGAGATGACCGATGCGGCCAAGTATTATGAGGAGAGGGCTTTTGGTCTAGGTTTGTCCTTCCTCGATGCCGTTGAAGATGCTGTCAAGAAGATACTGGAGAATCCAGAGGCATACCAACTTGTGGGCGATGAAGTCCGACATAAACTCTTAGGGCGTTTTCCATACAGTGTGCTCTATGTCATAGAACCTGATCGTATTCGAGTCGTAGCAGTTGCACACCAGAAACGTCGTCCGAAGTATTGGAGCTATCGGCTTTAAGTGCAAGTATTCGCGCTGCAATGCCCAACAATGGGCAGATTCTGGGGACACAATACTTGATTCTTCAAAATAGTTTGTGGTCTCATATTTGTAAGTGCAATAATATTAGCAAGTTCGCCTAACCAGTCACTACCTGACCGCCAACAGCGTGGCGGTTTTTGAAAGGCTCTGCCCCGCATTTAAGTAGGTGGTTTTTCAAGGTTTAGTGTCCCGCAGTGTTGGCGGCAGGTAATTTCTACGTTATGCCAAAACAACAGGAAAAAGAAAGGAAGCAAAATGGAACTAGACGAAGTGGTAATTTCAAAGGCGATAATCGAGCGATTCTCCCGGAAACTCCTCGATCATCTGGAATTAGATGTTGCTATTGCTGGTGGTGGCCCGGCTGGGTTGGTAGCCGGGTACTATCTAGCAAAGGCCGGCAAGAAAGTGGCTCTCTACGAACGTAAACTCAGCGCCGGTGGCGGGATGTGGGGCGGCGGTATGATGTTCAACGAAATCGTCTTTCAGGAATCTGCAGTCCCCATTCTCGACGAGTTCTCCATTCGGTATAGTCAGTATCAGGAGGGGTATTACACTGCGGATTCCGTGGAAGCGATTTCAACTCTTGTGTCTAGAGCCGTGCAAGCTGGACTGACGATCTTCAACTGCGTCAGTGTGGAGGATGTGTTGATGCGCCCCGACAGAGTAACGGGGGTGGTCGTAAACTGGTCTGCGGTGGACATTGCCGGCCTGCATGTCGATCCACTGGCCGTTAGATCCCGATTCGTGCTGGATGCCTCCGGCCACCCCGTTGAGGTTGTCAAGGTGGTTCAGGAAAAAGTCCCGGGGAAACTGAATACGGCAAGCGGGAAGATCGAGGGCGAGAAATCCATGTGGTCTGACCGGGCCGAGACGCTTACCCTGGAGAACACCAAAGAGGTCTTCCCTGGATTATACGTCGCCGGGATGTCGGCAAATGCGACCTTTGGCGGTCCCCGCATGGGTGCGATCTTTGGCGGCATGCTCCTTTCGGGCAAGAAAGTAGCAACCATGCTTGTGGAGGCACTCGAATCTTCTGTGTAGGACATAAGACTTCACTATTGACAGTGCAGAATACAACGAATTTAACGCCACGTACATCTGTATCAAGGGATAAGGGGAAAGAAAGAGTTTTTATCATGCCACAGGGTTCAATAAGGAAATTGTATCTTATCATGGACCGGGGAGACAGGCATTCCCCTCAGGAATTTCAGGAATACTTTACCGGTCTTTTCCCTTTCCTTGATATATCTGCGGACATATACCTTATTGTGGAAGATATGGCGAGGGACTTCCCCCGCGTGAGGGAGACGATAAAACAGATTGCCCTGTTTCTCAAAAGATACTCCTTTTACAGGATGAACATCCATCCGGTTCATCCGTTACCCTCTGAAGATTTGCTGAAAGGTATTTACAACGATTTTTTCCAGATAATCAGCCCTTTTAACAGAGAAGGATACCTTCACCAGAGTGTGTCCCGTATTATGATTCTACCCATCCTTGTGGCAGAAGAGAAGGATGATGTGAACGCCCTCAACAGATGTCTGGATTTCCTGAGGGATCGGCTGATGGTTCCCAGTATTTACATCCCAGGAGATGCTTCCCCCAGCGGTATTAAAGGCATTGTGAGAAGTGATAAGGAAAGGATTTACTTAGAGCTGACTGGGGGAGATAAACTGGAAAGGCTCATGAATACCCTGGGAGTTCACTCTGTTTTCGATGAACTAATGACATGGGCGAATGCCCCGGTAAAGGGTTCCCTTCGGGGATGCCCTTCTATTATATTAATAGAAAAAGATGGGAGTATTTACAACTGTTTCAAGGCAGCCTCCTCAAAACAGCCTGTTTCAAACCTTTACTCTATGAACAGCTTATCTGAGCTGCACATGACATTAGAATCGGATGGAGACAAGTGGAACAATTGTCTGAACTGCGCTGCAGAATCACTCTCTCTTATGAAAGATACCCTCAGGATAAATGACCGCGAAAAAGAAGCATTTAGCATTTCTTTTCATCTTGGCATGGAATTGGTCAAGCAGGAAGACTACAAGAGTGCACTGGAACATTTCGACAGGGTACTGACAGAACATGCCGACTTTGAGGATATGGGGAATATCCTCCTTTCCAAGGCATTGTGCCATCTTCGAAGAAATGAAAACGAGAAAGCCATGGTTACCCTGGAAGAGGCAGAAAGACATATCCCGTCTTCAGCCATGATCTATTATTATAAGGGTCTGTGTGAATTCGGTCTCAGGGATTATATAGAGGCAATTGACAGGTTACAGGATGCCCTAAAAATGGGATATGACCAGCTTCCGCTGGGGGATGTATATTTTTATACTGGGCTCAGTCATATAAATCTAGAGGAATACGGTGATGGACTTGCCATGATGAATCATGCAGAGGAGTTCTTCACGGGAAAGAGCCCTCTTTATTATTATATGGGGCTCTGCTATCTTGGTATGAGAGACCTTGATGCCGCCTTAGACTATCTCAAGAGGGCTCTGGCATCCAGACCTCAAAAGGAGGATTTGAGCAGCATATACTTCTACCTGGGCTTATGTTATAAAGAGATGGGAAGGTATGGAGATGCCCTTTTAGACCTGAAAAGGGCCAGAGACGAGGAGGAGGGAAGAAAAGACATCCATAACCTGATGGGGTATTGCTATTTCAAATTGAAAGAATATGATGATGCCATCCAATCCTTTGTGAGAACGGTGGAAATAGACCCAAGCTCTGCTATCGATTATGCAAATATAGGTGTGAATCTCAGAGAAAAAGGAGAGACAGAAAAGGCTATCCCTATGTTCAAAAAGGCACTAACCCTAGACCCCTCTATTGGTTTTGCCAGAAAACATCTTGCTGAGATTACTAAAGAACCTTCCTAGTAGAGCGTTTCATTATTTTCCTGTCATCTCGACTGAAGGGAGAGATCTTAATAATTCATTAATTTCAATCAGATTTCTCGCTTTGCTCGAAATGACAATACTGTGACGGTATTATTGAAACGCTCTACTAGTCTATGTATAGCCTTTCTTGGGTTATTTACCGTCCCCGCCATTTATGACGGGGATGGTAAACTCAGCAAACCAGTTCGTAACTACTTTTATCCTAATTTACCCCCAACTAAGAAGGTACTGATGCAGCATCCTGGCGGTTCTCCTCCCAGGTTACTGGTTAGACCTAATTTTGGGTTATTTATCTGACGTTTTCCAGCCCTGCCTTGAAATTGTGTGTACATCTCGTAAAGCATTCTTATACCGGTAGCGCCGATGGGATGCCCAAAGCACTTTAATCCGCCATCAGGCTGGACAGATAGACCACCATTCAAATCAAAGAAACCCGATTCAATGTCTTCCCTAACCTTTCCTCTGGGGCTAAACTGGAGGTCCTCCATGAAGACAGCTTCTGTGATTGAGAAACAGTCATGTACTTCTGCCATACCTATCTCTTCTCTTGGCTTTGTTACTCCTGCTTCTTTATATGCAGCGATACCGGATCGATATATCTCCTCTATATGGGTATAATCATAGTCATCCCTCAACCTGTTTTCACCACCGACGGATATCTGAAGAGCCTTAAGATACATGGGGTCTTTGCGGAAATCCTTGGCCATGTCAGCTCTTACTAAAATAGCTGCTGCTGCGCCATCGCTAACCCCACAGCAGTCAAACAATCCTAAAGGCCACGAGATCATAGGTGCATTCATTGCCTGTTCAATGGTTATCTCTTTCTGAAAATGCGCCTTGGGGTTCAATGCCCCATTCTTATGACTCTTGTACGAAATGCGGGCGAGCATCCTCTTGCCTTCCTCAGGACTCAAACCGTATCTCTCAAAATATTTTGTGGCCATAACCGCAAACATTGCAGGTGCAGTGGTTGAGGGTGCTATACCTGCAGCATCGTCCATAAGCCCCCCTGCCGATGCGGTAAAGGGGAGATCCAAACCACTGTATCCCTGGTCTTTTAATTTCTCAAAGCCGATTGCGAGAACAATGTCATTTATCCCTGCGGCTATTGAATAGGCCGCATTCCTGATCGCCTCCGATCCAGTGGCACATCCGTTTTCAACCCTTGTAATTGGGATGTAATTCAGTTTTAGGG
>JBAZOX010000061.1:0-11909 GCA_041648535.1 Desulfobacteria bacterium
CTATACATCTAAAGAAAGCATAGATATTGAAAAAAGCCCTATCAACCTCAGGATAATCCAGGGGTCTCCCTATGCTATCGGTCATATCGATGAGAAAGACTATTTTCAGTACCCTGAAGATATCCTGAAAGAAGAGATAGCCTCGATGTTATGTTTACCCCTTCGGGCGGAAGAAGATTCTACAGGGATATTATGCGTCTACAGTGACAAAACGTACAGGTTCGATGAAGAAGATACGAAGTTTTTCTCCTTGATGACAGACCTCACGGCGCTGGCCATTGAAAATCTCCAATCAAGCCTTACAAGATCATGGTTTACCAAAAAGGCAGTTCACCAGATTCGTTCTCCCCTTAATGCCATTAGAAGCATGCTTAAGGCCGTTACAGGGGGTTATGTGGGAGGGTTAAATGAGAAGCAGAAGGAACTTCTGATACGGACGGACAGAAGGGCCGAACTCCTGGGTAACCTTATAAGCGATATTCTAAAGTTTGATCATGACATTAAGGCCATTAAGAGAATAAAATTTCTCGGTTTGAACCCTTCTATGATACTTAAACAAGTAGTTCAGTTATACCAGTCCGAAGCTGTTGAGAAAGGGATAGAGTTCAAGACAGAGATTGAAGAAATCGGCAATATTATGATTGGAAATCAGGAACTGCTGGACGAAATCTTTACTAACCTCGTTTCTAACGCAGTGAAATATACCCCTAGAAATGGACTGGTCAGGATTAACCTCTCGATGAAGGGGGTTGACCAGATATTATTTGAGGTTTCGGATACGGGTATCGGAATATCCCAGGAAGATATTCCTCGCCTGTTTACCGAGTTCTTCAGGGCGGATAATGCCAAGGCTATAGAGGAAAATGGAACTGGACTGGGGCTTATCATTGTCAAAGAGGTTGTTGATAGGCTGGGAGGAAGTATAGATGTAGAGAGCAAGATAGGGGAAGGAACCCGATTCACCTGTATACTTCCCTTATCCCCCCCTTCATCTCTACCCCAAAGGATTCGGTAACTACTCAGGTAGGCACAAAGGCACAGAGTACCAAAGGCACAAAGTCGAGAGATCTGAAGAGAATGAATTGCTTAAGTTCCTATAAGATGTTTACAAAGCGGTATTTGGACAGGTTGTGTCCTGCATTCCAATCGTATTCCTACAACTTTGTGCCTATGTGCCTTTGTCTCTTTGTGCCTGAATAGTTACAGGATTCGGAGATAAACCCTCAAGAGTGACAGCATGCATGAACTGTCCATTGCCCAAAATATCATAGATATCGTAAACGAGCAGCTCTTAGTAAATAACCTGTCCAGGGTTACTAAAATAGGCATGAGGGTAGGCAAACTGGCTGCTATTGAGCCGGCATCCCTGAAATTCTGTTTTGAGATCATAACCAGAGATACCAATGCAGAAGGAGCGGTATTGGAGATCGATTCAGTTCCAATACGGTATAGGTGTAATGACTGTCAACTGGATTTTATTCTCGATGAACTGGATTTTATCTGTCCCAATTGTACGGGAAGTAGACTGGAGATAATCTCTGGAAGAGAATTGCAGGTAGTAGAGCTGGAGGCCTATTAGATGAAGATAGGGATTGTAAAGGATATATTAGAAGCCAATGATATGATTGCGGAGGGAAACAGGAGACTGTTTAAGGAAAAAGGTACGGTTGTGATGAATCTGATGAGCTCTCCGGGTGCCGGCAAGACAACGCTGCTTGAAAAAAGCATTTCTGCTTTAAAAGACAGGGTCAGGATCGGGGTCATCGAGGGGGATATTCAGACAGAACTGGATGCTGAAAGGATTCATAAGAAGGGAGTCGAGGTTGTCCAGATAAATACAGGTGGTGCATGCCACCTCGATGCCACTATGGTCAATCAGGCCGTAGAGAAGCTTGATCTGACAAATATTGACATCCTCTTTATCGAGAATGTAGGAAATCTGGTCTGCCCTGCAGAATTCAGACTGGGCGAAGATATGAAGGTAATGATATTGAGTATCGCAGAGGGAGAAGATAAACCCCTGAAATACCCCCTCATGTTTCACGAGTCTCAGGTATTGATTATAAATAAGATCGACCTCTTACCTTACTGTGATTGTGATATCATGAGGCTGAGACAGAATTCCCTGAAGATCAATCCTAACTTGCGTGTCTTTGAGATCTCTTGCAAAACTGAGAGTGGGTTAGATGGTTGGTATGCATGGTTGCTTAAAGAGGTTGAGGGAAGACACTAGTGGAATGTCCCTTTAAACAGCGCACTTAAGTGCGCTGTTGTCGCTATGAATTGCTATAAGTAGGGGAAAAGTGATGGCTGGAGAGGTATGCGAAGCTGTAAACTGTAAAGATGAGATTCGGCTTTCCATTAAGGTTAAGGGGATAGTCCAGGGGGTTGGGTTTCGTCCCTTTGTCTACAACATGGCACATAAATATGAGCTGCCAGGGTGGGTGTGCAACTCTTCGGCCGGGGTGGAGATAGAAGTTGAAGGCAATGCCCATAGTCTGAAAGGATTCGTAAGTGAAATTACTGCGAATCCTCCTGTACTGGCCCGCATAGAAAATATAGAAGTTCAAGACAATCTTGCCCTTCAGGGATACACTAGGTTTGAGATAAGGAAGAGCATCAGAGAAGACGGTCAGTTTGTTCCCGTCTCCCCGGATATCTCTGTCTGCGAGGATTGCCTTAAGGAACTGTTCGATCCTGCGGACAGGAGATACCTTTATCCCTTCATTAACTGCACCAACTGTGGCCCCAGGTTTACTATCATCAAGGATGTCCCCTATGATAGGGATAAGACCACCATGTCGGAATTTACCATGTGTCTACCTTGTAAAACTGAATACGAAGACCCTTTGAACCGTAGATTCCATGCTCAACCAAATGCCTGTCCAAAATGTGGGCCTGAGATATCCCTTTTCGACTGTAACGGAAAAAGGGTGGATTGTCAGGACATTGTCAATGAGGCAGCCCATCTTATCCTCCAGGGTTTTATTGTCGCAATAAAGGGGATTGGGGGGTACCATCTTGCCTGTGATGCCACCAACACGGAAGCGGTGGCAAGGCTTCGGGGCAGAAAATATCGTGAGGATAAACCCTTTGCCCTGATGGTGGAAGGGATTGAGGAGATAAAAGCCTTTTGTTATCTGGAAAAGGAGGAAGAGTCTTTGCTTCTTGACCCTAAGAGGCCAATAGTCCTTTTAAAGAAGAGGGAGGATTCCGATCTTATTTCAGAGGAGGTAGCACCGGGGAACAGATACCTTGGGGTTATGCTTCCCTATTCTCCCCTTCACTACCTGATTTTAAAAGAGGTAAAGAGACCTCTGGTGATGACAAGCGGTAATATATCGGATGAACCCATCGCGTACCACGATCCCGAGGCAATATTGAGGTTAGGCAGGATTGCCGACTATTTCCTGCTCCATAATAGAGAAATCTACCAGAGGACAGATGACACTGTAGCCCGGATATTCGACGGCGCCCCAATGATGATAAGGAGGTCAAGGGGTTATGTTCCTCTTTCGATAACCCTGCCCCTTTCCGGAGGTGAGGTTCTGGCATGCGGGGGACAATTAAAGAATACCTTTTGTCTTACCAGGGGAAATCAGGCCTTTTTAAGCCATCATATAGGGGATCTGGACAACCTGGAGACCCTCCGTTCCTTTGAGGAAGGGGTAGAAGATTTCAAAAGGCTTTTTCACCTGAGACCGAAGGTAACCTGCTATGATCTCCATCCCGATTACCTCTCCACCAGGTACGCCCTGGCTCAGGAAGGAGAAAAGGTAGGGGTTCAACACCACCATGCCCATCTAGCCTCCTGCCTGGGAGAAAATGGTGTAACGGATAGGGTTATAGGGGTAATATTTGATGGTTCAGGGTATGGGGAGGATGGCCATATATGGGGCGGTGAATTTCTTGCGGGGGATTTTGGCTCCTTTGAGAGGATGGCGCACCTGGAATATGTACCTATGGCCGGGGGGGAGAAGGCAATCAAAGAGCCTTATCGGATGGCCTTCGCCTACCTTTTGGAGAGTTTTGGTGATGATGCCTTCGGGGTCATTCACAGCCTTGACTTAAGATGGGATATAGAAAGGCTTCATATCTTTAAACAGATTATAGAGAGAAGAATCAATTCTCCCATGACCTCAAGTATGGGTAGACTGTTTGATGCGGTATCGGCCATACTGGGCATAAAGGAGAGGATAAACTACGAGGGTCAGGCGGCAGTAGAGCTGGAGATGGCGGCCTCTCATGGAGAAGAAGGGGAATACCCCTTTGAGTTTCTCAACACTTTGCCCTTAACGATTAGGGTTCGGAGTGTAATAAGGGGTATAATAGGCGACCTAATGGCCGGGACAGAGAAAGGTATAATATCAGCCCGGTTTCACAATACCATCTCAACTATTATCATTGAGGTATGCAGATGGATAAGGGAAAAGACAGCTTTAAATACGGTGGCCTTAAGCGGCGGTGTTTTTCAAAATGTGAGATTGTTGAATTTATCTGTTGACAGATTAAAGAAAAATGGGTTTCTTGTCCTCACCCACCACGATGTTCCATCCAATGATGGGGGGATATCTATGGGACAGGCCCTGGTAGCCCTTAAAAAGTTGGAGGAGTGATGTGTCTTGGTGTCCCAGCCCTAGTTGAGGAGGTCCGAGGAGAGATGGGTACAGTATCTATCGGTGAGGCAAAGATCGAGGTAAGCCTTGTTCTGGTGGATGATGTATCCATAGGGGATTATGTCCTGGTACACGCTGGTTTTGCCATTGCCAGGGTTGACGAAAAGGAAGCAGAGGAGACCCTTTCCCTGATAAAGGAGATGGTATCTGCTCAAAATTCCACCGAATTTTGAGCAGACAATGAAAAGTGCAAAGTGCAAAAGTCAAATTTGACAGATGACGATAATAAAAAGTCTAAAGTCAAAATCCCTCTTCTTCATTCCTCTTTTACATTTTTCAATTTACATTCTGCATTTTGCAATTATGGGAGATGTTTTTGGATGAAGTATATTGATGAATTCAGGGATCGGGATCTCTGTCTGTGCCTCATAGAGAAAATTGAATCCCTTTTGGGAGATTCTGAAGTAGCTATCATGGAGGTCTGTGGAACCCATACTATGACCATCTTCCGCTCAGGGATCAGGACCCTCCTTCCTCAGTCAATAAGGTTGCTTTCAGGTCCAGGGTGCCCGGTGTGTGTCACCCCCGCTGCCTACCTGGACCAGGCGATTGCCTTGTCAGAGATAGAAGATGTGATAATTGCTACCTTTGGCGACATGATGCGGGTTCCTGGTTCGGGTTCAAGTCTGGAAACGCAAAGGGCAGCAGGCAAAAAAATAGCGGTGGTTTATTCACCCCTTGATGCCCTGAATATAGCCAAAAATAACCCTGATAAAAAGGTGGTATTTTTGGCTGTCGGTTTTGAGACTACATCCCCCTCTGTAGCAGTGACAGCTATAGAGGCTAAGAAAAGGAAGATTTCGAATCTATACCTCTTGTCTGCCCATAAACGGATCCCGCCGGCACTGAGATTATTGGCAAAAGATCGTGATTTAAATGTGGATGGCTTTATTCTGCCAGGCCATGTGAGTACCATTATCGGTATAAATCCTTATCTTTTCCTGGCTGAGGAATATGGCATTCCTTCAGTTATTTGCGGATTTGAACCCCTTGACATCCTTCAGGGAATTTGTATGATTCTGTACCAGCTTAAGGAAAAAAGAGCCGCTGTAGAGGTTCAGTACAAAAGAGTAGTGAAGAATGATGGAAACCCGGGGGCAATGGCATTATTGAATAAGGTGTTTATTGAGACAGATAGTGAATGGAGGGGGCTCGGGGTAATAGCCAATAGTGGCCATGCTATGGTGGAGGAGTATAAAGAACTTGACGCCAAAGAGGTATTTTCTTTGAAAGAAAGACCTTCGGTTGAAAACGAAGGTTGCATCTGCGGGGAGATACTGAAGGGGAGGAAAATTCCGAATCAGTGTCCCCATTTTGGCGAAAATTGTACCCCTTATTCTCCTTTGGGCCCCTGCATGGTAAGTAGCGAGGGAAGTTGTGCCGCCTATTACAAATATGCATAAAAAGATACTCCTGGCTCATGGGAGTGGAGGAAGTCTATCTCACAGGCTCATTGATGAGGTCTTCCTTAAGAATTTTAATAATCCTTTCCTTTCAGAAAAGGATGATGGGGCAGTAGTCGAAATAGGGGGAACAAGGCTTGCCTTCACCACTGACTCCTATGTGGTAAAACCCATATTCTTTCCCGGAGGAGACATAGGGAAGCTCTCGGTCTTTGGGACGGTGAATGACCTTGCAGTTATGGGGGCAGAGCCTTTGTATATCTCCTGTGGATTGATAATAGAGGAGGGTTTGGATCAAGGGGTGCTCGAAGAAATAGCCCTATCCATGGCTCAAGCGGCTCAAATTGCCGGGGTACTTTTAGTTACAGGAGACACCAAGGTAGTTGAGAAAGGGGGAGCAGACAGGATTTATATCAATACCTCCGGTGTTGGGATAGTAAAAAAAGAACTGCCTGTGAATGGGATTGAAGCTGGAGACAGAATCATTCTTTCAGGGAGTGTGGGAGAACATGAAGTTTCTGTGCTTTTAGCCAGGGAGGAGTTTCCTTTCCGCTCTCAGGTTACAAGTGATCTTGCCCCTTTAAACCGGCTTGCATCTGATATCCTTGGGGTAGATGGTGTGAAGTTTATGAGAGACCCTACCAGGGGTGGACTGGCAACTACCCTAAATGAGATCGCCGAAGGTATAGGTCTTGGTATAATGGTTTATGAGGATAAGATAGGGGTATCTGACGGAGTGGCAGCGGTGTGTGAACTCCTTGGACTTGACCCTTTATACCTGGCAAATGAAGGTAAGATGGTGGTAGTAGCGAAACAGGATTGTACCGGTGAGGTACTGAAGAGAATGAGACAGAATCCCCTGGGAAAGGAAAGCGAAATTATCGGTGAGGTGGCGGCGGAGCTAAACGGCAGGGTCTGCCTGAGGACAAAGATTGGCGGTACAAGAATTCTGGATATGCTGGCAGGGGAGCAGTTGCCGAGGATATGTTAACGATTCATGAGCTTTTCAAGGTCATAATCACCCCGAAGGAAGGCATCCTTCAGCAGTTGGACGGAATCCTCATTAGTCATGGCAACATCCATCTGCCTGAAGAACTGAAAGAGGCTTCCTATCATCTCCAGGTGACCGATGGTCTCTTCCCTGGTTGCTTTACCCAGGCGGGCATTGACCAGATCGCGGCTTACCTCGACAGATAAATCATACTCTCTGAGAATACCGGCAATGGCTCTTGCCCTTCGACCGCGGCGGGTGTAATCCGCTGCCCCACCTCTGAAAGTCAGGCTGATATAGTTTTTATTCGGCGTGTTGCCGCAATAGGTATCTACCACGCTGAAATGATACCCAACTCTAGCCGTGTAGTTAAGATAATTATCAGAAATGATGGCATAGCAGGGATCACGGAAAGTTGATTCCGTCTCCGGGCTGTTTACAGCATGGCGCATCATTATGGAGAATAACCCCCGAAAGTCCATAGGTCTAGGTCCAAAGCGGGGTATCTTTTCGTGCAGCATCCCTCTGAGAAGGGCGGCAAGGGGTACAGAGGAAATCTGGGAAGGTTTTACCCTCCGCCCCCTGGGCATTCCCTTAATACCCCCCCCAAGATCGATAAGGTACAGATCAATAGGGAGAAAAACATCCAGGTAGTAGCTGGAGGCTCGGAGATCCCCCACCCTCTTGCCCATCATGAACATCTCCTTGTAGGACTTTTCGTGGATATAACGGGCCATATCATGGAGGGTACTGCATTTATCTGCTGTAAATTCAGGAGAACTGGGATCTGTCAGGTAAAGAGGTGCAACAAGCTCGATAACTCTCTCGAGGAGTTGAAACCTTGGTGAGGGGGGCTTTTGTATCCCTGAATCAACCCCCCATTCTTCACCCTCTTTCCCTTCCCTGATGGGAAGCTTACCCTCATATACAAAGCCGTTGTTTGCATCCACGGTGACTATCGCACCCGGAGGAATTTCACGCGTTGCTATCCTGGTATTCAGAAGGGTTGGCACTCGAAACTCCCGGGCCAGGGAAGCCATATGGCCGGTGGTGCTCCCGAAGTCAGTAACAATAGCCCGGGCCTTTGACATAAGTCGGATGAACTTAGGCGAGGATCGTCTGGCAACCAGAACCCCGCCGACGGGGAAGTTATCCATGTCACCATCCTCAGCTATGTGTACGGCAGGCCCACTGCCCACACCGGGACATGCCACTTCTCCTCCTCTCACCAGTACGGGGAACCCGTCTACAGGCAGATCGCTGTGAACAATATGCCTGAAAAGACGTAATGGTCTGGACTGGAGAAGAATGATCCGTCTGTTCTTATCCATCGCCCACTCAATATCCTGGGGTCCACCGAAGTGGGTCTCCAGTTTAAGAGCCCACTGTGCCAGTTGCCTCGCTTCGTCATCGGTAAGGCAATCCTGCCCGACCTCCTCCGGCCTGAGCGTTTCCTCTTTCAGCCCGGCATCCGGGGAAGAGACGAGACGGCTTTTCTGCTGTGGAGGGATTCGGGTAATCACGCATCCCCTATTTTCCCTGGAAACGAAGATGCTTTCCGGCGAGGTTCTTCCCTCCACCAGAGGCACCCCAAGCCCGCGTATAGCCTGGATCAGCACATACCCTGAATCGGGCCGGTTGGGATCCTTCGAAAAGACAACCCCGCTTGTCAGGGCATCCACCATGGTGATACAACCTACAGCCATCTCTGCGGACTCGCCCAGGATTCCGTGGAGGAGTTGGTAGTGGATCGCCTCAGGAGAGTAAAGGCTTGCCACTACCTGGAGATAGGCGCTGAGTATCCCCTCTCGGCCTACGTTGAGGAGGGATAAAAACTGACCGGCAAAGGAAAAATCAGTGTCCTCACCCAGGGCACTGGATCGCACTGCCAGAGAGGGACTCGATCCAATTCTCCGGACAAGCCGTTCATAAAGGTCGAATATGGCTTCCCTAAGAGCGAGGGGAACCTCTACTTTTTCTATCATTTCTCGAATGTCCCGGCTAATCCCTGCTACATCCCCTGAGGAAAGGAGTTCCATGTGCCTGTCCTGCACCCAGGAACGTATACCGCCTTCTTCAATAACCAGCCGAAAGCCCTCGGTAGTAACAACAAAGCCGTCCGGTGTAGGTAATCGCAGGACATTCCTTATCTCGCCAAGGTTTGCCATCTTACCACCTGCCAGATCGGCGTGATCTCTGGAGATTGCAGACATTTCCATTACGAGTTCGGCGGGAACCGGCCGGCTTGAGTCCTCAACTAAAGTCGTCAGGGCAGCCATGTTCTGCTCCAGGACCTTCCTCAAATCGGGATAGCGGGTATCAGAGATGACATTCAGGCTCTCCACCATAGCGTGGACATCCGCAATGGCACGCATGACCTTCCGTTTTACGAAAGAGCGCTCAATATATTCCCTTTTCAAGAGTTTGTGTTCCAGATCAGCCATGGTTTCGAGGAAACTGTTGTTTGCGGAGAGAAGCTTACGGAATTCGGCGTGATAAAGCTTCAACCTGGCCACCTGGATAGCCTGGTCAACGCTTTCTTCCCTGCGAAGGCCAACTATTTCGAGGAAAAAAAGAGTGCTGCGCCACAGCCTGGCAGCTATCCTGCCCAGCCATTCAACCGCGGTTCCTGAACTGTTAGGTGGTTTTGTACCTTCCATTGAGACCTTTGCACAACCTGCCGAGAGTTTTGAAGAAGTCCCCTGAGAGCGAATTCATAGATTTTTTGGGGGACCCGACTGAAAGTGCCTAAAATTTGAAGTGCCTAAAGTGAACTAAAGTTAAAATATTTAAACCATAACTTTAGGCACTTTAGCTCACTTTACACTTCACACTTCGATTCTTGGGTCAAAAAATGTATGCTGAAGCGAAAAGGGGTACCTTTGCAAAGCTCTCGCTCTCAAGAATAGGAGCAGGAGAGGGGACTTATAGGTTCTTGGTCCCCGCAACCTCTATCATTTCCACCAATTTCAGAATCGGGTATGGCTTTAAAAGATAGGCAAAGGCCCCGCTCTTCAAGGTATTTTCCTCTTCAGTTAAAGATGAGTGGCCGGTCAGGAGGATAACCCGGGTGGGCAGTGAGAGGCGTTTGATTTCTGACAGGACATGGAGACCGTTCATCCCGGGCATCTTGACATCGAGTACCACCACATCGAAGTACCCCTGAACAACCCGCGCCAGGGCAGACAGCCCATCCGATGCCACCTCCACATCGAAGCCCCTACGGCTGAGGACCTTGCGCAGACTGGCCGTGAAATCAACTTCATCGTCAACAAGCAGGACTTTAATCCCTTTCATCGTCGCCTCGTTTTCTCCCGGAGGAACCTCACCAACCCCCGGCCACTTTTCTTGCGGAGGGCATAGACCATGATCGGATCCGAAGCTGGGTCAATGGTCTTAACCTTCACCCATCGGGTGGGGAGGAGCAGACCATGCAACATCCCCAGGATCCCCAGTCCCATCATAAAGGGACCGGTTACAGAAAGATAAGGATAAAAAAGAACGGCAAAGCCCGCTATTGCCCCTCCCACGCCCATCTCCCCTACTCTTACCTGACGTCGGACATGTACCGACTCGATACGGTCAAAGGAAACTTCCTCAATTAAAAGCTTATCCTCTTCATCGGCGCCGGGCGGGCGGCCAGGCAGCAGCATGGATTTGAGGTGGAAAAGACGGCGATCCGTGGCAAATATACTGACAGCCTCCTGCTCAGGTTCCCTGAGTACCGATTGGGTCAGCCGAAAATGGGAACGCACGAAATGATGCTCCCTCACAATGGCCTCCCCCTCCCCCATCCTCATCTTGATGAGCGCACGGTAGAGGTCTAACGTGCGCACGGTCAGCTCGTGCTGAAATGCCTTCTCGGTGAGATCACCTATGACACGTTTAGGATAAATTTCCCTGATCCTGGCCCGGAGGGCCTCTACCTCAGTCATCGTAAGGATATTCACCCGGTGAGGTTTTCGAGGCATGGAGACTCGGCATCAGGGTGGTAACAACGGCCACGAAGAGAACAAAGACCACGACAAAGGCATTCCACGGATCCCATTCCTTGATCGTGGATTCGTAGAGGAAATATAGCAATAACCCATAGAGAACCAAGTTTTCAATAATTCTTGTCATTGTTTAACCTCCCTAATAAACTAATGAACCACGGAGCCACACTTCATAAATAACTGCGGCAATACCCAGGCTGATTGCCAGCAGCAGGACCCAATACCCTATCATACTATCTATAAACCATCTCATTATAACGTCCTCCTTTTCTAAGTTCAAGCGCTATTTTGCCACTACCAGCGGTGGTATCCATCCTGGGACAGATTTTCCCTTCTGGTGACGGAGCGAAAAGAACACCAGAGAAAAGATGAAAAAACATAGAAATAACATCTCCCCCAGGGTAAATACCACGGCAAAGAAGGAGAGTATCTCGTGCTTTGAGCCGGTCAACATATAGAAGAGCCTTAAAAATGCCCCGACTGTAGCCAGGATGAGGGAGTAACTGAGGATGTAGCGGATAGCGGGCCCGCGTACGAAGGACGTGGCAATACTGCCGAACTGCGCCCCGAACATGGCCCCTACGATCATGAAGAGGACGGCTACCATGTCCACATTTCCCATCATCGAGTGTCTCAAAGCTCCATAACCACCTGAAACCGCAATTTCCAGGAGATCCGTTCCCACGGCAATATGTGTCGAGGCTCCCACCACATAGACCAGCGCAGGCACCCTGACAAAGCCGCCTCCCACACCGAGGAATCCGGACAGTACCCCCGTTATAATGCCCACAAGAACGATGACCCACATGGAGACCACAATACGGGCCGTCCTGCAGCGCACAAT
>JBAZOX010000062.1:0-11896 GCA_041648535.1 Desulfobacteria bacterium
ACATGCATGGAAGATATACATAAGACATCTCCTCGATAGCTAAAAGAAGGCTTGTAAAGGAAGCTCCGGATCCACCCCATTTTTCCGGAAATGGCAAGCCGGTTATCTTCATGTCCATTATCTTCTGTATAAGGTCTTCGGGTATCTTCTTTTCTTTCTCTATCTGGTCGATAAGGGGTGCAATCTCCTTCTTGGCAAATTGTCTTATTGTGTTTCTAATATTCAGTTCTTCCTCAGTGAAATTGTAATCCATTTGATAAACACCTCTCCTGGGATTCTGCGTTTAATTACTTCCCATTCCCCTCATTTGAGACAGTATTGACTATACAAATTCACTTTCCATCATCAACACGTTCTTTGACCTTCCCTGGAGTAGGAGGGGTATCATCGCTAAGAAATTCTTTATAATTATGGGGTGATAATTTTATAAAAGCACCTGGAATATCCTCAATAAGAAAGCTTTTATAATTCTGAGGCGAAAATTTTATAAATTTATAGGGTATGGCAACAGGTTCCCGTCCCGTGGGAAGGGTACGATAGGTAAGAACCCAGACAGCCCCGGTCATTGTATTAACAAGGTAGGCATTGTCATCTTTGCCAGAGACAATCTGATATGTTCCAATTTCAGCGGCAAAGGATACAGTACAGAGAAAAACCACCATAAGAGATATCAATAGAATCCACACCCCTCTACATCTCATCACGAAAACCTCCTTAGTTTTAAAAATAAAGTTTGCATGTGGGAAACGACATTCCTCTATTTCCTCATGATGGTTATTTCTTCACTGGGCTCACTCTCAAGACCATCCTTATCAACAGAGATAACGACATATGTTTTTTGTTTCCCCTTCGGAAGACTTTCTCCGGTAAAACCCAGTGTTTTAACGGTAGCAATTTTCTTTATACCAAAAAATCCTTTCTCGTAAACATCATAATGCGAAAGATCAGGTTCGCTTCCCGGTTTCCAGTTGAGTACAACCCTTCCCTTATGTAGGTCTCCGTTAAACCCCTCAAGACGCTTCGGTTTCGGTTTGGTCTGGATACCGATGGTTTCCGAAAAATCACTTAGCAGCGCATCCCTGTCTTCGGCCTGGATACGGTAACGATAGGTAGAACCATCCTTGAGACCCTTATCAATGTATGCGGTCTCACCACGAGTATCTGCAATGCGGGTAAAATCCTCCTTCTCAGGGCCAGCCCGCCAGACATGATAAACGGCGATATCCTTTTCTGGATTTGGCAGCCAGATAAGAGGCACCGCCTTGACCTTCCCTTCTTCTCCTTTAAGTCCCGAGGGTTTCGTGGGCCTGGCCTTTGTCGTAGCAAAGGCTGTCTCAGAAAAATCACTCTCCACATCCACCCTGTTGAAGGATCTGATTATGTAATAATAGGTGGTGTTATCATCGAGCTTTTCTTCCCCTCCCCCCTCGTGGGTAAACTTATTGGTCGTCCGTTCCTTTAATTTTGAGAGCAACAGATATTTACCTACCTTTTCTCTGGACCAGTAGATCTTGTAACCCTCTATGTCTTCATGGGAACTTGCTGTCCACGTAAGTTCCACCTTTTTTACCATGCCACTTACAGCTTTTACCCCCTCCGGAGCAGGTGGTTTACCCTTTGTTGCGGCTGATACCGCTACCGATGGTGACGTTTCCCTTTCTTCATCCTCAAAAGCAGTAATTCGATAGTAATAGGGGAGATTATCGCCAAGTCCTTCCTTATCATTATAATCCACCTTCTCCCTTGTACTGGTACCTGAAATGCCAGAAACATCAACCTTCTTAATCTTGGTAAAATTTCCGCTTTCTCCAGCGCTTCGATAGATATAGTATCCCTTGATGAAAGGAGAATCAACAGGAGCCCAAGTCAGTTTAACTTCCCTTATCATTCCCTGGGCGGAGAGACCACTGACAACGGATGTGGTTGTGGCTTTAACAGAGCCGGAAAAATCACTTTCCAAACTCTTTTCATTGTAAGCCGTCAATTTATAGTAATAGTCTTCCCCATCGGCAAGTCCCCGTTCTACATAGCTCACCTTAAGCAATTTATCGAGGGTGGTTGTAACATTTACACCAATGCCCAGATCCCGACCGAGGATATTGGACACCTCTTTGTAGGGACCCTGTTCTACCTTGGCTCGATAGAGTTTATATCCCTTCAATTCCAGGGGATCATCACTCTTTGCTGGACTGGGGGACCAAGTCAGCTCAACACTCTTTATGTGACCTATTACCTTTAAAATAACAGGGGGGTTAGGAACCGGGACTGTCTCGGCAGGAATAACAGAGGAAAAATTACTACGAAGACCACCACTGGCAGATGCCCTGACCTGATAATAATAAGTGGTATTCTTCTCTAAATTCCGATCAAGATACTCAGGTTGTGCAACCTCGGAAATCCATCTAAAAGGACCGGATTCGGAAGTACTACGAAACACTTCATAACTGACGGCAGTGTTACCGTGTGCATTTTCCCAGCTCAAATAGATACTACTGCTACCCGATCGTTTCTTTATATTAACTGGGCCTCCCCAGATCGGCTTTTCTTCATCCACCTTTTTGGTAGTGGTAGTGGGATTTGTTATTGCCGTACTAATCAGGGTACTCAGCTTTTTGATTTCACTCCCCAGAGCTGTATCACCGAAGGATACCAACTGGGTATCAAAAATCGTCGTCTTCTGTTTGATATGAATAACCTTACAGTTGACCACAATTGTGGCCCCTTTTTTTTCAACGTTGCCGACAACAATGACGTCAACCCCCAATTGTGCACCGATATTAACCACATTTGGCTGATTATCGTCCTGTTGGAAGTCATGGAGGTTCAAAAACGCCTCAAGGTCCCTGCGGCCAATCATTATTAACTCACTTTTCTCTTTAAGAGAATCTATAAGCATATTGGCAACCGAGGTGCCATACCCTGAAGCCTCTAGATTTAAAGTTCTGAAGTTAAAAACAGCAATCTTGGTCTTCAGGGGAGTATCGGCTAAGACAATGATTGGATAACATAGCATTATCGCCACAAAAATCAAGCAACACTTTTTCCCCATTTCTTTCCTCCATGCTCAAATCTCTTGATTACACTACAATTCAGACACTGGACTTCATACTTTTCGATATAGGAAATTAATCCTTGCAGTGTTCTCAACTGTTCTTGAGCTTTATGCAATCTCTGTCCATCCCCTCCTTCAGTCTATAGTCTGGGGTCTGAATCACTCATCTTTAACCAGTTCAGCAATAATGTCCATGGACTTCTGGGAAATCGGAGTGGATATGCCCTTTAATTTTTCATCAAAAATGGCATCTGTAAATCTTTCAATGGAAAGTTCCGAATTCCGTCGTTTCTGGTATTGCTGACCCTGGTTAAAGTACTCAACCTCAAGGCTCTGAAAATTTTTGAGGACACTTTGCCCCATCAACGACACCTTTTCATTGGTTAATTCATCCATTACCTCTACCTCTGTCGGGAGATCCAGCGGATCATAGGGTATACCGGCAGCCGGTACGGCATCCTGGTACTTGTCCTCCTTAGACATCTTTCCCGCTATTGTATTGGTAAAAATGTTCTCTCCTGTAAGGGTATCCACAAGCTTATAGGAGACCTCTATTATGGCGCTGATTTTTGTTGTTCCCTGCCTGTAGGTAATGAATTGATAAATCTTCTTCTTAGTCGTGGTGGGTGGGGCAGACTTAATCTGCTCTGGAGTTGGTCTTGGATTCGCCATACTCCACAACAAGAATTGAGGATTAGGTTCATCTGCTTCGTCAACGAGGGCTTTAACCTGGCTCATACTCGGCATATCTGTTTTCGTGGCCGCGAAGTGAAGAACGTCACCCATAATAAATGTATCAATCCCTCTCATCTTTGCGGTTTGTACCGCCTTGACGTCAACAAGACCGGTTTGTCCAAGCTGCATTTCCCTTAAAATAGACTGCAGATTTTCACGCTCGATGATACGCAGATCACCACTGGCGTTCCTATGCAGATAGGCAATCAGCTTGTTGGCCGCTATTTTACCTGCGTCTCTATCGTTACTTGGACTGCTAAAATCAAAAACGGCGATGGACTTTTTAATACGCTTGTTAATCTGGTCTTTAACCTCCAGGATCCTTTGAAACAGCCCCTGGTAATTACGATTCAATGCCTCAGCTCTCTGCAACCAGATTAAGCTATTCCCCCACATCTCACGCCCAGAAAATTTCCCCGCCCTCTCCATCAGCTTTGCACAAAAGTTGTTAACAGTTTCTTTGTAAACAGGATCATCTAATAGGGAAGGTGAAAATGCAGAGGCAAGTTCTATTTTTTTGAATGCCCCGTTTAACTTACCCTGATTGATCAACTTGACAGCTTCCTGAAAATATATCTGTCCCACCTGTATTTTCATGACCTCCAGCTTTCTCACAAGATCAAGATTGTCAGGGTGGTATTTACCGGCCTTTTCGAGTAACCGAATAACCCTCTCCCAGTTCTGTACCTGTTTTGCCTTTTCAGCTTCTCTAACGTAATAATCAGCATTGTTCTTGGACGTAGCATCCTTATACAGGTTGGCTATATCCAGGTAATTAGGATTGATATCCATAGAAGACTTAAATGCCTGGACTGCCAACCCCCATTCTTCCTGTTTACTGAAGGCAAGGCCCTGCTGATATAATATTCTTGTCCCTTCTTGCTCCGCTTTGAGGAGTCTATTGGTTGCATTCTCATAGGTGGGAGAAATCTTAACGATCTGTCTTAATTTCGCCACGGCAGCCATCCAATCCTCCTTTTGCACGTCCACTTCCGCCTGGCTGGACAACGATTTAAGATTGTTCATAAGGGCGGTAATCTTTCCTTTGATATCACTGGCGAAAGACTTAATGGTGTTGTTTTCAGGATCCAGGCTATAGGCAAGACTAGCTTCCTTCGCCACCTGCTCGAGCACAGAGAGGTTCCCCTCAGGAGCAGAAGCAAATACTTGTCTTGCCTTTTCATAACGGATATTAGCCGCTTCACGCTTTGCCCGGTTCAGTCCATCCCTGTACTCCTGTTTGTCAGGGTCCTCCTTCAATGCCTGCTCAAAAAAAGGTATGGCTTCTTCCCAGCGTTTCGCCTGACTCAATTCCTGCCCGGTCTTGTAACTCTCAGTTAGGGCACAGGCAGAAACAAGAATCAGGACAAATAAAGCGATTAGAATCATTGGATAATTTCTTGACTTAATCATTATATGCCTCCCTTAATATTTTATAATTTTTGACAAAGCGATCAGCCTTAAGTATAGGTTGTATCTATCGAATGCTGATAGGTACATTGCTCTCAGCGTAAGAACATTGCTTCAATCTGGTTCTGGGTTATCTTTACTATCTTAACTTTTCCACCACTTACGGTAATTGCCGCAATATCATCGGCTAAGCCCTGAGTATTTCCCTTAATCTCCATATCCAACTCAACCCTTCCCCGAACGTAGGAACGCTGGTACATCTCCTTGAACCCTTTTACTGCCATGGATAGAAGATTCTTGAACCGCATTAAATCCTCGTAGGAATCAAGGCCTGACACTAATAGTTTGACTGTAACCGTATTTGTTAACTCAGAAGACCAGCGATCCAGGGTCTCTTCCATCATTTTATTGGCCAGTTTTACAACTACTTCTTCCGTTATCAGTTTAAAGTCCCCCTTCATGCCTGGCGCCGACTTGCTTTCACTGTCCGTCGAGATTATCTCCCCCGTATCACCATTCATGACCTTAACAGAAACAGTAACCTTGTTCGAGCTCACTTCAACACCCGCCACTGTAAAGGAATTAACTGCGGCATCAATACTGCCAATAATCACGACCTCTGCACCGAAGGAATGGCTCATCTCAGCCAGCATCTTCTGATCCCCGGCAAGGGTTTGGAGTTGTTCGTACTTCCTGTTTTTTCTGACAACTTCAGCATCAACGAGTTTAAATCCGTTAGACATAAAATATCTGGCCATGGCCGCCTCAGCAATGGCATCCTTTTGGGCTTGCCCACCGAAAATAATCATCAGGCGTGGTTTGGACTTTCTCATCATAATAAGATTGACAGCCTCCATGCGCTCCTTCAGCTTTCCCTTTCCAATGTCGGCTTCAATTGTCACCCTGTACATATCGCCCTCTCTCTTTTCCGAGATAACCTTATAAGTATTGATAAAACCTCTGGATTCAGAAAGGATCTGATCGAGTTTTAACTGGAAATTTTCGACTTCTGTACTACTCGTAATCATAACGCCCACAACTCTCTCTACTGCATTACGCTGAGCATTGTCAATGGCCTTATCTCTGGCAATATCCACTAAATTACTATGAATGGCTGCCATACCTTCTGCTAGAATCTTATCCTGAGCAGGGGCAGTGCCGCACATAAACCCCAAACCAATTAAAATAATAAAAAAAACAGTTCTCTTCATTACTGTCTCCATAGGGTCTTTCCCCCATTTTAGAAGGATTCCGGTGACCTCAATATGCATTATTTAGGATCTTCTCCCAAAGTACACGGTTAGATTAGTGGGGATTTTAGATTATATATGGTATAAAGTCAAACAAATTGTAATCACTCAGGAGTCTGTTGACGGGTGAGGGGGCACTGCCTGAGTATTGTTTAGCATAGCTGTTATCTCTCGATATTCTGAATCAGTGCCGTCATAATCATAGGTTGCATCTTCACCTATCATGGGTATAATTGTAAATCTGCCCTGGAAAAACTGTGAAATGATGTTTTCAAATTCTTTTATACTCAAATCCTTTCTAATGAAGTATTTGGTATATACATTTGAATATCCCAGGTTATGAGTGATTCTGAATAATTCCATCTGAACTTTTGGATTAAGCGATTTGCGAAGACTATAGGCGGTGTTCATGTTATTCACATTTATAAGATTTGGGTTTGCAAGTGCTAGAGATGAAAATCTGAACCCCTGTCTGCCAGATTCATCTTTTATATTGGAGCCCTGATAAGTTGTGTCATTGATAAGCTTGAGAGGTCTTCTGCCCAGCTTGTCCTGATCTCCTTCAATAAGTACGGCAGGAAAGATCGCAGCGGAATGATGCTGGTAATCTTGAGCGAGATGGAGAAAATATTCGATAAATTCCTTTGTAGTCAGCGGCGAATCCGAGGCAACAAATAACGCATGCTTTTTATCATTGTAAGCAGCACTAGCAGCGTATCCTTTGATTACGTTCCCTGCGAAAGAATTATGCTTGACCTTTTTAGGTATCACACCAAAACGCTCAATTGCATGATGAGGGATTTTTGAATTCTGGTTTTCAATTCGGCACGGCTTGTCGAATTCCTTGATAAATTTACCAAGGCGTTGCTCAAGAAGCATCTTGTGACCTACAATTACTATTTCATCAATTAAGTCAATATCAAAAAGCTTTTCAAGGGTAAATAGTATCACAGGTTTACTCGTTTCGGATCCATCTTTTAAGCTCTTAAATTCCCTCAAAGGCTTATAACCGGTCTCTATAAACCTTTCGCCGTAATTTTCTGCAACTATTTTGCTATATTTTTTTACTGCTCGCTCGTTGTTATATCCGGCCAATAATATAGCACTAACCATTTTATCACCTCATGAGGTAACAGATAAATGAATATCTTTGGGGAAATTCATTTATCTTTAATCGCTTCATAGATAAAAGACGGTTGTATTTCAAGCAGTATGCTCATTGTGTGGCAGGTAAGGGATATAGGGTTTTACAGTTAAAGAAAAGGTTTATGGATGATAAATGCCACGATAAGATATTGGAGTGTTACACTTATTTTATCAATTCATCTCTCTTCTTATTCCACATAACCCAATCACTTATATCTTCTTCTGGTGAGAAAGAAACAGGTTTCAAGGCTTTACCCTCGGGGGTAATCACAACCTGCTGCATTTCTTTTACGATGTGTTCCCACTCCTTCAAGGTAACTTGACGAGGACCAGGAACCTCTTTGGGACCAGTAACTTCCTTGGGCGCACCAATTTCAAAGACAGGTTTAGGAATCTCTTTTGGAGGACTTGTCACATATACATTCCCACCGTAAACTCTAATCAACACTGATTTATCTTTGCTGACATCCATTCGATAGATAGTACCCTTAATCCCTGCTACGGCATTTTCACTGGAAATCTCAAATTTTTTTCCTCTTCCCAGGAATCCTTTAGCATTGGCCCAGGTTTTTCCCAGAAACAGTTTAACCCCGAAATTTTTATCCCCACTTTCCCTGTTATAGCTCAGGTCACTGACCGTAAAGCTTGTATTATCTGCGAATCGAACAAAGCTTCCATCCGGTAGTTTTATTTCTATTAAGGCTTTTTCACCTGTATTTATCCTATCCTCTTTATGGAGGATGTCATGCACCTTCAAGGGGATCCCTTTTGCTTCCCCTTTTGGCAAAACATAGACCTTCCCCTGGAGGAAGGTAACTACAGCCTGGTCTTTGGAGGATTTTACCTCTTTAGAGAAGGAAACGGAGGCAAGTAAAAAAATTAGTACTATTAAACAGATTGCTGATTTACATATTTTCATAAAGAATCTCTCTTCCTGTTAATTTCGTTTATTGTAACTATTCAGGCACAAAGAGACAAAGGCACATAGGCACAAAGTTGTAGGAATACGATTGGAATGCAGGACACAACCTGTCCAAATACCGCTTTGTAAACATCTTATAGGAACTTAAGCAACTCATTCTCTTCATATCTCTCGACTTTGTGCCTTTGGTACTTTGTGCCTTTGTGCCTACCTGAGTAGTTACCGTTTATATTTATCTATTCAACTTTCGCAGTGTTACTTCGATGGTTTGAAGCGACTTACTGGAATAGACATCTCGACTATAGGGAGCATAACCCTCTTTCTTTATCTCTACTTTATGTGTTCCGCTGCTTAGCTTTATATAGCCAGGGTTGCCATCATATCTGTTTGCCTCTCCCATGGAAGCCCCGTCTATAAAAACCTCTGCATCGCCAGGATTACAGACAATCCTTATCGCTCCTTCATTGCCCACACCTATAGTGGCTTCCTTTGGGGTACCACACCCCATCAGGACAAGAATGAGAAACAGAGAAAGCAGTATAGTGTTCTTCATCATAAACTCCTTATGCGTTGAATTACAAACACTAAACACGAAACGATACCCAATATCAAGACCCTATTTACATTATTGTGATTTGAGTTTAACCACATCATTGACAGTTAATCCTGTGCCGGATTTGATAGTAGCCTTGGTTAGATTGGCATCAACGTAGCCTGTAACAATCAATTCAGCCTTTAATGGGCCTTCTTCCCTCCCCAATAAGACACGGGTCTGGGGATCATATATCTCTTCGCCCAGAGAGTAAACCCTCAGAAGATTCCCAATCTCCAATCCTACATCCTTGCCTGCATTTATATATACGGTTGAACCACTCACTTTAGCAATCCTTCCATTCCACTCTGTTGACTGTAACTGTTGGATAAGATTGTCCATAAATTTAGTAATGGCAGCCCTTAATGCATTTTGTCCCATGGTTTCATCGTAGCCGCCACGCTGTCCAAGACCCAATACCTCAGATATCTTCTTTTCAAAGACACCAGAACCAGAATCGGCAAACAGTATTTGCCCAGTTGTGGTATCAACTACCCTGACATCCACAGTACACTCTGCCTTCTGGACCTTCTGTTTGTAAACTCCATAATCCTGCCCCTCTGTTTTAACGCCAAATTGAGAGATAGAGCCTGTTACCATAGCGTTTAAACCCAGTATCTTACCTGCTTCAGCAGCCGTAGCAGGATTCATTATACCTGACTGACCTAGCGCCTGCTCACCTAAAACCTTCTGTAATTGAGCCCGCTCCACCACAATGAATGCCCCTGTTTTAAAGAGTTCGGTAGTCAGGATGTCCGATGCTGAAGATCCCAATCTTCCCTTCCCATAGGTTGTCTTGTTCTCAAAATCCACTATTCCTACCCTTTTCTTGGGACCTTTGGAGACAATCTTGGGTGCTTGTTTCTCCACTGGCTTTTCCGGAGGAGGAGCTGTTGTCATCATGGGCATACCAGCACAGCCAAGAGTGAACAAAAATAATGTAATAATCAGACCTGTCCTCATTTTCTTATTTAACATCAGTCAATCCTCATTTTAATTTGATGAAACACCCACCCTTTGGAGGCGGAACTTACTTGGGTCCATTGGGTAATGTAGAAAATGCCGTGTTAACGACGTTCTGGACGTAAGGATCATATCTCTTTAAAGCAGCAAAAGCTACATTCTTTATTAGCTCATCTCTATCAAGGCCAACTCTCCTTTCGACAACCGCATGTTCCGATTCCCAGAGTTGTTCCCCTGTTTTGCTATCTACGAGCTTGAATTTGGCTCCTACTTTTACGGAAGCATAGGCCACCAAGTAAGTAGTGCTCCACTCTGTTACTGTACTATATAGCACTGCATCAACATTGAGGAGCTTTCCTATTTCCTGGGGGGTCATGGAATTAAGCTGACCGGCCTCCCTTATATCCTTTTCAGCAAGTTTTGAATCAATTTCAGTAATGGGAGGGGATAGGTAGCCTTTATAGGGAATAATATTAAAGAGCTTTGGCCTGAATAACTGGGGTGCATCCATGTCTACGGTTTCATTTTGGACAGGTAATACTGCAACTGATGTAGGAGTCTTGGATTGATAGTCAGGAACTAAGGTATGACGGATTCCAGGCACACAACCACTGGAGATAAAGATGAGTGTAACCCCAATAAGGATAAGTTTTAAACGTTTCAAGTATATTTCCTTTAAACAGAGACTATCGATTTTTAGGTAAAATAGTCAGTTCAAGAGAATTCTGAGACATAGAGTTTATATTAATTGAAAAATCTGGGAAGTTCTTAGTTGTCAATTCATCAGCAAGAGACTGGGAATCACCCTTTATATCTAGATCAATCTTGGCCACTCCTGCGCTTATGCTCCGCTGGTAAACCCCTTTAACGCCACGAACCTGTTCTTGCAATACGTTTTTGAATTTCACGAAATCCTGATAACTGGAGATCCCGTTTATAATCATTTGAACCATTGTAGTTCCACTAACCTCCTTGCCCCATGTGTTTATGATCTGATCCATAAGTTTAGAAGCCAAATCAGAGGATGCCTTTTTGAGTGCCTCGGAGCCCCCGGTAACCTCATCTATGTGAACTGCCGCCCCATGAGTATTTACAGATGCAATAATTGCTCCGTTATCAGTACGGATAGCCCGTGCCGACATATTTGCCTGGACTGATTTCATAGAGGTGCCCATGACACTTCCTACAAGTTTTGCCAATGCCTTGCCAACTATCACTACCTCGGCATCGTACTGATTACCAAGAGAGACAGCGGTATTATCGTCCAGATTTGCTGCCTGGTATGGTTTGCCTATCTTTATATTCCCTGCTTTAGCTTCATGGTCAACAACATTGAAATCCTTCTCCCTCAATTTTTCAATCAAGACGCTCTCAGTAATCGACAGGTTTGTTTCAGATGCCTGATGTCCCCACCAGAAGCTAAGGTATTGTTGACCGATATTCTGTTCAGCAATCATGATCATAATCCTTGGTTTGTGCTTTCTTGCCATCAAAAGGCCTACAGCAGCCAGGTCATTCTTCAAATTGCCCAGAGCTACCGTTGCCTCTATGTTAACCTTGTATATGTTTTCTGCCGGAGCTTCTGATATAATCTTGTATTTCTGTATATACCCTTCTGTTTTAGTATAAATACTGTCGCTTAGAAGCTGAAAGTTCTCGACCATAGTCTCAGAGGAGACAAGGGTTCCCACTGCTTGTTCTACCGCTTTTCTAAGGGCATCCTCAATGGCGTTATCTCTGGCTATGGCTTTGTCATTATTTACAATGGCTCCCATACCCTCAGCCTTGACAACCTGTGATTGAAGGAATTGCTCTCCATGGACAGA
>JBAZOX010000063.1:0-11810 GCA_041648535.1 Desulfobacteria bacterium
GAGACGGCTACACAATCTCGGTTCCGGATGGATTCATCTCCGAAGATGGCAGAGTCTGGGGGACATACATCCACGGCATCTTTGACAATGACAGTTTCCGTGAGGAGTTTATCAGACGGATAAAACAGGCAAAAGGCCTTCCCGTGTCTGCAAGAAGCAAATCAGAAACAGATACTTCTTTCAACTTCCAGGAGTTTAAAGAGACACAATACGACAGGCTGGCAGCGCTTGTCAGAAAAAATGTAGATATGGAGACCTTTTACAGGATTGCAGGTCTGAGATGAAAGGTAACGTTACCAAACCCCTAGAAGAAAAGAGATGAGTCTTTTGAACAGTAAAACTCTGAGTAATGGCGCCTCTTCAATGGGATTGGAGAGGACGATTATACCATCAATTCTTCTCCACCTAGCCATTATAGCCCTTGTAATTGCTGCTCCAACATTATACATCAAGAGAACCTCTTACCCCCAGATATATATGGTTAGTTTGGTCTCGGCTCTATCAGAGAAGCCCTTGGGGTTAGGAGAAGAACAGATAAACGAAGAGATTGGTAAAATTGAGCCTATTAACCCTATCAAGAATCCCCAAAAGGTGGTTAAAGTCGAAAACAAAAAGATTGCAGCCCCCGAACCTGAAACTAAATCAAAACCTGAGACTGAACCTAAGGCTGATCCCAAACCCGGCCTTGTTTGGAGCCTCTCCGAACCTGAGGAGAGAATAAAAACGGGGCATCCAGGGTTCCCAGAGCAAGGGGCAAAGGAACTAACTGATAGAGACGGAGGCTCTCTCTACGGCATCAAGGCAAAGTTCGAGGGACAGCAAGGGGGGAAGGAACTAACTGATAGAGACGGAGATCCCATTAGATACTCGTTATCTAGCCGAAACCCAGTTTTACGCAGCACTGCCCCTTCTTTCATCGAAAATCCAAAACCCCACTATCCAATGATAGCAATAAGGAGAAAGATAGAAGGCGTTGTCTCACTTAGAGTAGAGGTTTTGGGAGATGGAGGAGTGGGTAAGATAGAAGTGAAAAGATCCTCTGGTTACAAGATACTAGACGAGTCTGCCTTAGGGGCTGTAAAAAATTGGAGGTTCTTGCCTGCCACATTGGATGGCATTAGTGTTAAGGCCTGGGCAAGCATTCCTGTAAGGTTTGAATTGATAAAATGAGGGGGAAGATTAATAATACGGGGTGCCCTTCCCAACATCAACATGGAGTATCCACTAAATTATTAAAATCTCTTTTAATAACCTAACCACCTCAGCCCAGAAAGAGAAATCGCACAACATCAGTTATTCAACATTCACATCAACTTTAAGATTCGCTAAATTATCAGAAAACAAGAGCAACGCAACATTTCAATTACAGCGCGAACATTAACTAGAACAGGAACATCGGAAGTGCACCCCTTATACTTGTACTTCCCACCTCTTTATTATGCTATTTTAGGATATCTATCCAGTCAGATCGCTTTCTTCCTAGAACTTTACGATTATTGGTTTTAGACAACTTTGCCTTTTTGCCAAACCGTACGAAGAGTTGCGCCAGGTTTTTTGAAAACGCAGGAAATATCCTATTGTTTTTTATTTCCTCTACCATGTTTCATCCTTTTGTTTATCCTTGAATAATGTTACTTTCTTGACCTTTCTAAACTTAACTATATAAAGTCAGCAATTAACATGCCAAAAATCATAGACCTATTTATAAAACCTTTCCAGGCTTGATAACACAAGCTTTAATGACATTATTGGTATGTTTTGATTGTAGCTTAAGATTTTGAGATTGAGACAGTATTGCACCTATGCTTGATAGTAGCTGTTGAGATGCTGATGTAAAAGGATCAAAAAGTGGGTCAAAGTGGCAAGATGGGACATTGTAGCTCAATATGTATGCTGTGAGAGAGCTGCTCTCAACCCTGGGGTTCAAATCTGTCTCGATATTTTAGGGATACCTGCCTAATTGGTTCACACTGAAAACTCCCTTTTCCGCTCTCTGGTTCAGGTTTTTTGACCCATCTATGACTCGCTCCAGGCAGTTTACAGAGATCAGTGAACAGGGATCAGGAAGATTATTTTTCAGGATGAACTAATTGAGCCGGAAGGTAAGTATTTGCCCTTCAGACTGATTGGTAGGATTTTGAATATAATTGCTAAATGGAACTGTTTTCCATTAAGAAACCAATAAATGCCTCTACCAGTGGAGATTTTGTCCTTCCTTTATGAAATACAATATAGAAGTGTCTAATGAGTTCAAGACCCTGGATATTGACTTCTCGGAGCACCCCAAATCTCAATTCATCCTCCACTGCCCTCTTAGAAAGGATAGAGACACCAAGTCCAGCCTTGATCCCTTGCCTGATCGCTTCGGTACTCCCCATTTCAGCTATAACCTTTAGGGTGTTTAAATTAATCCCAATATCATGCAGGGCTTTTTCCATGGTTATACGGGTTCCTGAGCCTCTTTCTCTCGAAATGAAGGGTTGATCTTTAAGCTCTTCCGGCTTTATAGAGGTTCTTGGTTTCCATGGGTGGGAGGGAGGAACAACTAAGATTAGCTCATCCTTGATGAATTCACTGTACTGAAGTCTTCTATCTTGAATCTTTGCCCCCACAATACCCATCTCGATTCTGTTATTAAGCACCTGGTCTATAATCTCTTTTGTATCTCCAATCCTTAAACATATAGAAATATTTGGATAATGATCCTTAAATTTGCCGAGTAAATGGGGCAAAACATATTCTCCGGGTATATTGCTTCCCCCGATAGTAATCTCACCGGCCATTTTACCTGAAAAATTTTCTATGACTTGTTTTGCCTCAACCCTTAGTTCCAATATCTTCTTAGCATACCTGTATAAGATCTCTCCGGCTTTGGTGGGGATAACCTCTCTTCCCATCCTATCTAAAAGTCTGGCACCCAGATAATCCTCCAGAGATTTAATATGCTCGCTGATTGTAGGTTGAGATAAGTATATTGCTTCGCCTGTCTTTGAAAAGCTACCCAGTTCAACAACCTTACAGAATATCTCTAACTGCCTTAAATCCATCAATGTATTGTACTCCAGAGTTATGCATGGCATATAGCTTGTGTAGCTGTTACAAACAGAAATTCCTTTGAGCGGTCATTAATTGATAGTATAGGCTTCCTCCTTTAGGCAACAGGGCTTAAAGTAACTGTTTCATAAAACATTCTGATTCCTCGGGGTAAAATTAGAGGTAAGTATGAAGTAATCAAGTTTTGAGGTTTTAAACCAGACAGACAGGTAACATCAGCGGTTTATGGTTAATACCATGGAGCTTCCTGTCTGTTAAGAGACATATTTATACACTTCAATTGCGCTCTCTGGGCACATTTTGCCACAGATGGCACATGCTGTACAATCTTCTTCATTTGTAAAGATCGGCAATTGGTATCCCTGGGCGCTAAATTTATCTCCTATAGTCACACAGTCTTTAGGGCAGAACTCTACGCAATATCCACATCCTTTGCAAAATTGTTCGCTTATAACTATTTCTCCTTTGCTTTTTGCCATGATTTTGACTCCTTGTTAATTTTTAAAAGTTCTCATACTATCTGCATAAATTTTATAGTTGAAAGAGGTGTTAAAATCAAGTTTTTTTTGATCCAGACCAAAAATCCTTGACACAATTGGTTTAATGTGTTAGAAGATACCAAATACTAGAAAGATTCAATCTGTTGTCCCGCTTGGATCCAAATATTTGGACTGAGACGGAAGGAACTTAGACAGGGTCGATAAATGGGATAGTTGATCAGGGGGAACTCCTCCTAGGTCTATTCAAATAGCCCATTAATTAAAAAGCCTTCTGGACCAGTCCAGAAGGCTTTTTTGTTTTAAGGTTTTAAGTTAATGGCAGAAGTGAATATTCAAGGCATATTTGGAAATCGCTTTTTAAAGGAAAAATTTATCTTAAACTTAAGAGAAGGTGTTTCCATCAAAGAGGTTTTTTCAAAGATCGACAGCCATTTAAAAATCAAATTTTTTAAGAAGAACCTTAAAGGCTTGTCTGGAGGGATTGTAATACTGGTCAATGGTCAACCTGTCCGCTCGCCTTCAGAGAGTGATATTTCTATAAAAGATGACGATCAGATATCTATCTTAAGGATTATTGCTGGGGGTTGAGGCTAAATAAGGTCTCTATTTATTCATTCAAATGAGGGGGTACAGATGGGAAAGATAACGATCTTAGACTTACAGAGAATGAAAGATAAGGGGGAAAGGATAACGATGCTTACTGCTTATGATTACCCTACCGGCAGGATTCTCGATGCCTGTGGGGTAGATATCTTATTGGTTGGTGACTCAGTTGGCAACGTTATCCTGGGACAGGCCAATACCCTGCCGGTATCCATCGGGGACATGATTCACCACACCAAGGCAGTTGCAAGGGCTTGTAAGAATGCGCTTGTTGTTATAGATATGCCGTTTATGTCGTATCAGACGAGCATAAAGGATGCTAAGAGGAACGCTGGGAGGATGATAAAGGAGAGTGGGGCTGAGGCTGTAAAACTTGAGGGTGGGGCTAATATGGAGGATACTATCAAGGCTATTACAGATATAGATATACCAGTGATGGCCCATATTGGTTTGACACCCCAGTCAGTTCATAGAATGGGAGGCTATCGGGTTCAAGGAAAAGAGGATAAACAGAGAGAAAGACTCCTAGCCGATGCTCTGGCAGTTGAAAGGGCAGGAGCATTCTCCGTCGTTCTGGAGGCAATCCCCGCTAATTTGGCAGAGGAGATTACTAGACGGCTAAAAATACCTACCATAGGTATCGGAGCTGGTGTGGGGTGTGATGGTCAGGTGTTGGTGATCAACGATTTATTAGGGCTATCTGGTGAATTCCGGCCGAAGTTTGTAAAGAAATATGTAAACCTCGAGGAGGCGATCTCAAAAGCCGTCAAAGAATATATCTCAGAGGTGAAGAGTAAAGCCTTTCCCAGCGATGAACATAGCTTTCATTGATCTGGTAATCTACGTTCAACGAGTGGCATAACCATGAAGACATTAAGTAGCGTCAAAGAAATGCAAGAGTTTGCAGAGGACTCACGGTTAAGTGGTAAGACTATTGCCCTGGTTCCAACTATGGGTTTTCTCCACGAGGGCCATCTCAAACTCATGGAGGAGGGGAAGAAAAGGGCTGATATTTTAATAATCAGTATATTCGTTAATCCTACTCAATTCGGTGTAGGAGAAGACCTTGAAAAATATCCCAGGGATATGAAGAGAGATAAGGATTTAGCAGAAGGAGTAGGTGTTGATATTATTTTCGCTCCCTCTGCTTCCGAGATGTATCCCAAAGGCTATCAGACCTATGTCAATGTAGAAGATGTGACCATGAATCTGTGCGGTGTTTCCAGACCTACCCATTTCAGAGGTGTAACAACAGTAGTCGCAAAGTTGTTCAATATTGTTAAGCCGCATATCGCCATTTTTGGAGAGAAGGATTTTCAGCAGTTAGTCGCCATCAGGCAGATGGTAAAAGACCTGAATTTTGATATAGAGATCGTGGGAATTCCTACTGTTCGAGAGAAGGATGGTCTGGCGATGAGCTCTAGAAATGCTTACCTGACCCCGGAAGATCGTAAAGCTGCACTGAGTTTGAATCAAGCAATATCTAAGGCGAGGGACTTATTCAAATCAGGTGAAAGAAGATCCGAAAGTATTCTTCGAGAGGTTAAGAAAAGAATTGAATCAGAGAGTTTAACTGACATCGATTATGTTAAAATATGTGACTCTCAAACATTGGAGTACATTAAAGAAATCGATAGAGATGCAGTGTTGGCAATGGCAGTAAAGGTTGGCAGGACAAGACTTATTGATAATTGTACTTTTGAAAGAAGAGAATGAAAAATCTCGTGAAGGAGGGAGAGGTGACGTGCAGAGAATCATGCTGAAATCCAAAATACACAGGGCGACGGTTACAGACGCTAATCTGGATTATGAAGGAAGTATTACTATTGATGAACTCCTAATGGAAGATGCAGGCATAATCCCCTACGAAGCGGTTCATATCTATAATATCTCCAATGGTGAGAGGTTTGAAACGTATGCCATTAAAGGGGAGGCTAACTCTGGCACCATTTGCCTCAATGGGGCTGCTGCCCATAAGGTCAGTGTCGGTGACTTAATAATAATTGCCAATTATGCGAACTACGAGGAGGAGGAGGAGGCAAGAAACCACAAACCTAAACTTGTATATGTTGATCTAAATAATAGGAAGATAGAAAAAACCCCCTCATATATCCAGTCACTTTAAATTTTCTCCTTTCATTTCTTGCAGTATTTGGTATTGGATACTAGTAGAGCGTTTCGTAATTAATATGTCATATCGACCGAAGGGAGATATCTTCTAATAATGCATATTCATTAAGATTTCTCGCTTTGCTCGAAATGACAGTATTGCATATGTATTTATGGAACGATGTACTAGTACCATGTAACACCTACAAATTCGGGTAAAGGCGTTTCAATTTGATCCGAGCGTCCGGTGTCGTAAATTGCCAGTCAATTTTTCTGGCGCTGTTATTTCGGTCTCTTTCCCATGCAACCACTTGAGTCTGCATGGTTGCCATGTCAGGAATCCGGCGATCAAGACATTGTCCTTTCAGGACACTGAGTTCGATCTCCGCCATGTTCAACCAGCTTCCGTGCTTTGGCGTGTAGACTCTGGTAGCCTCGATCCATGACGCCCGTTTCCCCCGGCGCCAGAATCTTCTCTACGAAAGGACGTTCCGCCTCTTTGCCATCGGTGAGGAAGATTTTCTTGGGAATGCCGCGATTGAGATCGAAACCGACATGAACCTTGGCCTTTTTCGAGCCCTTGAGGTAGTCGGCCCAGTACATTAAAAAATGTCAATAAAAGGGTTGCGTCCCCTTTACCCCTTTACCCAAAAAACAAATTGTCATGCTCATTACCCTCCCTGAAACTTGGCTTTTCTCTTTTCCATAAAAGCAGCTACCCCTTCCCTATAATCCTCACTCTCGACACAACGGACAGCCAAAGTCCGAACCTTTTCCATATCCCGCTGCGAGGAAGGTTTCAAAATCTCGCGAATAGAGACCTTGTGGGCAGCTAGACTTAGAGGCGCGTTTTTGGCCAGTTCAAGAGCATATTCTCTAGTGTAGCTTTCCAGCTCCGACTTGGGGATTATCCGATTGATAAGGCCCATGTGATAGGCTTCTTCGGAATTGTAGGTCCGAGCCGTAAGCAGTATCTCAGCAGCGTTGGCTGGACCAACGAGATGAACCAGCCTTTCTGTCCCTCGCTCCAGAGAATACGCAATGCCCAGGTGGGCAGCAGGGATGCCGAACTTAGCATCGTCCGCAGCCAGACGTATATCACACATCATGGCTACCGAGCACCCCCCACCCATGCAAAAGCTGTGGATCATAGCAATCACTGGCTTTTCCATCTGGGTCAAGGCAACCAATGCTCTCTTGGCGGCTTGGTCGTATTCACCGCCTGATACTCCAAAGCGTACTTTTTCAAACTGGGATATGTCAGCCCCTGATACAAACGCTTCCTCTCCAGCCCCCCGTATGACAAGAACCCTCAGAGTGGTATCCTTCACCACCTCCTCGACTAGCTTGGGCAGTGCCTGCCACATCTCCAGGCTGACGGCATTATGCATCTTGGGCCTGTTAAAAACGATCCAGGCCAAGGGGGGGTCCTTCTGAAGGTAAATGGGTTGATCTATCATCACATCACTCCTTTAGCAGATCGATCGATACAAGTCTCGGTAAGCAACCATTGCAAATTCTAGTATAACTACATGAAACACAATACTACTTTTCTTGAAGAGATGCCATCTTTTTGTTAAGTGTCTAACTTAATAGCTAAAGAAAATTAATTGACTTTTTTCACCAAGTACATTAAATACATAAATTATCGGTTATGAACAGACAAAACTTTTAGGAGACTTTTATGACTATGCCCGGGGAAGACAGCAAAAGATACCAACATTTTTTAAAAGAATTAACTGAGCACTTTGAGGATAAGGAGAGCCCAGATATAGTTGAATCGGTTGGTGATAGAATTAAAAAGATAAGAGAAACAGAAGGAATTTCCCTTGAAGAACTTTCAACCAAGACAGGCTTCCCTATTGATTTGCTATCACAAATTGAAAACCAAACTGTCTCCCCGCAGATTGGAACGATCATAAAACTTGCTAAATCCCTAAAAACAGTCTTTGGGACACTCACTGCAGAAGAAGGAGAAAAAACCTATTCCATAGTACGTCATGGTGAAAGGAAGGTAGTTTCCAGATCGGCATCACAAAAAGGACACAATTATACCTATATGTCCCTTGCCTCTGATGTGAAAGGCAGACACATGGAATCCTTCATTGTAAAGCTGGAACCGGAAACCTCAGATCAAGAGTTATCGGCACATGATGGAGAGGAGTTTATATTCGTTATTGATGGAGAAATGAAGGCACGAGTGGGGGAAAAGATGGAAATCTTATCTACAGGAGATACCATTTATTATCTCTCAAACATTCCCCATTTAGTAACCTCAAATAGAAATGAACCGACCTATATTCTTGCCGTTATTTACACGGGTTCTGATTGAAAGTAAGCGCTTAACTATCAGCGGTGCACTTTTCTTTACTGTTTTCTTTTTAATAGCCCTTCCAGCCTGTTTAAAAGAATCGAAACCAGATGGAAATACCCTTGTCATAGGTCTTGAGAGCAGTCCTGCTAACCTTGACCCAAGGTATGCCACTGATGCAAATTCCTACCGTTTAACTCAACTCCTGTTTAATCCTCTCTTCAAACTAGACCCCCATTTTAACCCTGTACCAGATATAGTTAAAAGGTGGGATAACCCCAATGAAACCACATATATATTTCATTTAAGAAAGGGGGTTCGGTTTCATGATGGTTCAGAGCTTACCTCAAAAGATGTAAAATATACCTTTGATACAGTTCTTAATCCTTCTTTCAAATCACCCCATATGGGTGCTTTTGAAAAGATTAAGTCAATAGAAACCCTGGATAGATATACAGTAAGATTTATACTTGAGGAGCCGTTTGCCCCCTTCTTAATAAACCTGGCAATTATGGGGATTGTTCCAAAGCATGCTGCCGAGAAATCAGGAGACAAGTTTAGTAATCAACCCCTGGGTACCGGCCCCTTTAAACTGACAGAGTTTCTCCCTGACGAGAAAATAGTACTGAAGGCTAATACTGATTACTTTGAAGGTCAACCCAGGTTGACTCGGATAGTTTTCAAGATAGTCCCCGATAGCACAGTCAGGTTGCTGGAATTGAGTCAAGGGGGTATCCATCTTTTGCAGAACGATATCCCTCCGGATTTATTCCCCTTTTTGGAGAAAAGGGATAACTTAAAGATTATGAAAGAGGGAGGAACTACCTATTCCTACCTCGGATTCAATCTAAAAGATCCTGTTTTGAAGAATATAAAGGTCAGAGAGTCTATTGCCCATGCTATAGATAAGGAAGCAATAATAAGGTATATATTAAAGGGATCGGCTACCTCCGCCAGTGGAATTCTTTCTCCCCATAATTGGGCATATGAGGGAAACGTTAAGATATTTGAATACAATAAAACAAAGGCATTAAGACTGCTGGATGAGGCAGGGTTTAAAGACCCTGATGGTGATGGCCCGGATACGAGGTTTAACCTGACATTCAAGACATCCACCGACCAGCTTAGAAAGAGGATAGCGGAGATTATTCAAGAGCAACTGAGAGGCGTGGGGATCGGCATAGACATTATGAGTTATGAATGGGGGACCCTCTTTTCGGACATAAAGTCAGGAAACTTTCAGATGTATAGCCTCTCATGGGTTGGTATTACCGATCCTGACATGCTATATTATATCTTTCATTCCTCCAACATCCCTCCTAAGGGTGCAAATCGTGGAGGATATGTAAACCAAAGGCTGGACAAACTAACTGGAGAGGGGAGAGCTATACTGAACATTTCCAAGAGAAAAAAGGTTTACAGTGAGATACAGAAAATACTGGCAGAGGACATTCCCTATGTAAGTCTCTGGTATACCACCAATGTAGCGGTTATGAATAAATCGGTTCATGGTTTTGTGGTGTATCCCGCAGGGGATTTTATCTCCCTGAAGGATGTGTGGATGGACAACTAGATTATCGTTCCGTAAATTCAATGTCATATCGACCAAAGGGAGATATCTTCTAACATTGCATATTCATTAAGATTTCTCGCTTTGCTCGAAATGACAGTATTGCATATGTATTTATGGAACGATGTACTAGAAGGTTTAGGATTTTAGATTCACGATTCACGACTAACGATTCACGACTTTATGATGGCCTTTATAATAAAACGATTACTACTGCTTTTTCCCGTCGTCTTTGGGGTACTAACCCTGGTCTTTCTCCTTATCCATCTCATTCCTGGAGACCCTGTTGATCTTATGCTGGGAGAGAATGCTCAGATTGCTGATAAGGAAACATTGAGGAAACAACTCAGACTTGATGAGCCTCTAGGGAAGCAATACCTCCTCTTTGTAGGGGGTGTCATAAGGGGCAATTTTGGCAACTCACTCCACAGCAGAAAACCAGTTATAGAGCTGATTCTGAAGAGATACCCTGCAACCATAAAACTTACCGTTGCAGCCATGATAATGGCATTACTCATATCCCTGCCCACTGGGATTTACTCTGCCATTAGGCAGTATTCCTTCATGGACAATTCTTCCATGTTCTTTGCACTCCTGGGGGTATCGATGCCTAATTTCTGGTTAGGCCCAATGCTGATGATTGTTTTCTCTGTTAATATGGGCTGGTTTCCAATCTCAGGGGATGAAGGACTTCGCAGTATCGTACTCCCTGCCATCACACTGGGCACAGGAATGGCTGCCATACTCTCCAGAATGGTTAGGGCAAGCATGCTGGAGGTAATTAGCCAGGAGTATATTGTTACTGCCAGAGCTAAAGGGTTATCGGAGGTAAAAATTATCCTTAAGCATGCTCTTAAAAATGCGCTGGTACCTGTTATAACGATAGTTGGATTGCAGTTTGGCGCCCTCCTGTCTGGCGCAATCATTACTGAGACTATCTTTTCTTGGCCCGGGATAGGCAGGCTTCTCATCCAGGCCATAAATACCAGGGATTATCCCCTGGTACAGGGATGCGTATTGTTAATATCCATCAGCTATGTGTTGATAAATCTCATAACGGATATTGTATATTCATATATCGATCCCAGGATTAAACTGAAATAAGGTTCATCTCCCAAAGAGTTGGGAGATGAAAAGGATTCAAGGGGTCAAGGATTCGAGTGATATGTTTAGAAATAGACTTGCTATAGTAGGATTGTTTATAATTGTCATATTGGTATTCGCGGCTGTCTTCGCCCCTTATTTAGCCCCTTCCAATCCCTTTGAGCAGAGTTTAAAAGGAGGGTTAAATCCATCAAGTCAGGAACATCTCCTCGGGCAAGACAAACTGGGAAGGGATAATCTGAGCAGGATAATCTATGGTTCCAGAATCTCAGTCTTCGTGGGGTTGGCTGTAGTGGGCATATCACTCTTGATCGGGACATTTATAGGGTCTTTGGCTGGCTACAATGGGGGCTGGATAGACGAGTTATTCATGAGGATCGTGGATATCCTCTTAGCGTTCCCTGGTATTCTTTTGGCAATTGCTTTGACAGCAGTCCTGGGGCCAAGCCTCAATAATGTAATACTGGCTTTATGTGTAACAGGATGGGTTGGTTATGCCAGGATTGTGAGGGGACAGATACTTACGGTAAAGGAGCGAGAGTATATAGTTGCTGCCAGG
>JBAZOX010000064.1:0-11790 GCA_041648535.1 Desulfobacteria bacterium
AGGTAGACCCCCGCCACATAGCCCGTATTCTGTGGGGTTTATCTATTGGAATTGCCCAAACTATGGTTATGAGGATTCATCTCAATGTTTCTGAAAATGAGGTAAAGGGACTTCTTGTATCGGGCTTCAATTTGATAAAGAGAGGTTTATTGCTTAATCAGAGCTGCATTTAACCCGGCTTATTTGTCAAAGACTGATCTGGTTAGAATAGATAAAGGTGTATTGAGGTGTATTGAGAATTTAAAATGGAGGAGGTAACTTATGGCAAGAGAACAAAAGAAAATCGCTAAGGTAGGGAATGCTGAAATCGAAATTACGACAACAGTACGAGATATCAGAGGAGTAGAAGACCTGGTCAAAGAATGCATTGAAACTACATGGTCTGAAAACCTGGTGAATCAGATCAAGGTGTGGTTAACACCGTCTCCTCATGCTACAGATATCGCCGAATGGGACAGAGTTTTGTTAGAAAGATATCCCCCACTCTTTACCAGTATCGAAAAAACCTGTACCGACTGTTATCTGGGACCATGTGACCTGGATAAGTTAAAGGGGATATGTGGTTTAGATTTAGAGGTGTATCATGCAAAACTGGCCCTCCAGGCTTCTTGCAGAGGTCTTGCCATTCATCTTTCCACCACCAGGGACCTTCTTGACCACTGCTTGAAAGAATACGGAGAGGATGCCGAGGTCAAATGGGGTAAGAACGTTGCCTATGGGATGATGCATGTCAACTCACTGGTGGGCTTTTCACCGAAAAACCTGCATGAGGCAGACAACGTCCTGAGTTATATAGGAGATCAGCTTGCAGAACTTCTGGCGTCTGCCAGTGGTGGTGGTGAGGGCAATGCAAAAGACTTGGCAGCAAAGGTGCTTCATGGAGGGACATTACTCCTTGCGGCGATAGAGCTTGATGAGTTTTTGAAGTATGCCTTTTTCGATTTCTTGTGGTCTCCCGATATAGACCTCAAGGATCTTCCAACTTGGCCTGAAGCCAACATCCAAACCGGTATGGGGACAGTAGATACAAAGAAACCGGTTATTGTGTTTTTGGGATTCAATTTTTTGCCTGCATGGAACGTAATAAAACTTCTAAAAGAAAAAGGGATGGAAGACAAGATAGAAATTTGCGGCATAGGATCCGTGGGCCACGATCTCGTCAGATTTTATGACAAGGGAAAAATACTAGCCACTCCTCTAAAAACCAATCGCGTTCTCAGGCTCGGAATAGCGGACGTCCTGGTAATAAGTGAAACCTGTTGCAAGGCAGAAATACTGAAAGAGGCGGCAAAAAGAGATACAAAGGTTATTGCCACGAGTTTTAAACAGAATATGGGGTTGTCAGACAGGTCTCCGGATAAGGTCGATGATATAGTAAAGGATCTCTTAGATGGTCTTGATGCCGTTTTGATTACTAATCCGGAGAAAGCGGCTGAGGTAGCCCTAAAAGTAGTTGAGAAAGTAAAAAAGAAACGGAAGAATTCATATCTCTTATCTGAAGAAGAGATAAAGATTCTTTCTTTGAAATGCGATCAATGTGATGCATGCTTCAGAGCATGCCCCAACAGTTTACACATTAGTAGAGCATTAAAAGCCGCAGAAGGTGGTGACCTTTCTCGGTTGTGCGAACTTTATGGTCAGAGTATTTACTGCGGTAAATGTGAAGAAGCCTGCCCCCAGGATATTCCAATAATAGACCTTATTTTGGGCGCTGCCAAAGATGCTATAAAAGAGGATAAATCAGTCATGAGGGCAGGAAGAGGGACATTCAGTAACGTGGAGGTGAGGGATTGGGCTATTACAGCATTTTCAACCCCTGTTACCATTGGAATAATTGGCTGTGGTAGTACAAAGGGTTTTGAAACAGACGTAGCCCGTATGGCCAATGAATTCATCTCTAATAATTATGCGGTGAGCGTTGCAGGCTGTGTGGCATCTGAGATTGCCCGATATAAGGATGAAAAGACAGGGAAATCTATCTATGAAATGTATCCCGCCCTTCAGAATCCTCGATGTCTCGTAAATACAGGCGGATGCCTGGCTCAATCCCTTCCGTTGAATATCACTTTTTACAAGGTTGGCTATATGGGGTTTAGATGCCCATACAGAGCAACCTATTCTATGCAGTCGGAATTTATAATGCGTTTTGCCAGCGCACTCATCATATGGGGGGCTACCTCAGAACTGATGTACAATCTGGCACTGGGACACGCAAGGGCGGGAACGCCTGTTATTGTTGGGCCTGATGGATTCAAATTCAAGATGTATCTGATGGGCAACAAGTATGATCGAAGCAAATGGTGGGCTCTACACGGCAATACAGGGGAGAAGAGGGAAGTAGACCCTGTGCCTGAGCATATGATAATGCCTGTAGAGACAGTGGATGAAGCCCTTGCTATGGTTCCAAAGTTGGGTTTTATATTCCAGGAGATGGAGGTAGCGAGGCAGAACAAATTTTCTCTCTATCTGGATTATTATCAGAAGAGATTTGGTGTCCTTCCGGATGATTGGCATCTGTATATAAGAAAAGAGATAGAGATACCAACGACGAAGAAGGCTAAATTGTTAAGACTCCTTGAGGAAGAGCATGGATGGGAAATAGATAAGAAGAAGGGTAGAATAATCAAGGCCAGGCATAGAGATGGAAGATTGCTTCCATACGAACAGTTCCTCGAGGAATATGGATTTAAGCCAGGTCAGTATATAACGCTGTTACCAAGGCTGGTTTACAAGCCCAGGAAGGACCGGGTGTAAAAAGTTTGTTTATTAACCTTGTTCTCAAAAAGGAGAATTATCATGAAGAAAAGAGATCATTTAGCACGTATAGGTGTTTTGGTTTTTATTCTGGTCCTTCTGGTTAGGATACCTTCCTATGCTGAAGAGGTAAGGGGGGTAGCGAAGGATACAATAAAGATTGGAATGATAACTGATATGACTGGCCCCGTAGCTGGGCTGCTTGTACCCTATGCGAATGCCCACAGGGATTACTTCCAGTGGGTAAACGAAGAGGGTGGGATCCATGGGAGGAAGATAAGACTTTTGATTGAAGATGACAGGTACAGTATACCGGCGGCAGTTGCTGCTTTTAAAAAACTGGTGTACAGAGATGAGGTACTTTGTATCTCAGGCCCAGGAGGAACAGGGCAGCATACTGCCCTCTTCTCCCAGCTTGAAAAGACTAAAATGCCTTCTTTTGCTGTAGCGATTTCGCCGACTATGTATACTCCTTACAAACGGTATGTCTTTATACCTGCCGGCGACTACTGGGATTTTATTGGTGTGATTTATGATTATATACTGAATAAGATGAAGGTAAAGGCTCCCAAGATAGCCATGGTCAGACCTGATACGGAGGGGGGGAAAGTTGTTGCTGAGGGTGGTAAGAAGTGGGCAGGTTTTTACAATCAAAAGTATTATGAGGAAATTATGGCTGTTGGGGCGACGGATGCAACATCTCAGATACTTAGGCTTAAGAACGAAGGTGTGGATAATATTGTGGTTGCAGCTAATACTACAGATGCAGCATCTCTGGCATTGAGAACTTGCAGGAAATTCAATTATTCCCCCAACGTACACGGCGTTCAGTATGCATGCGGTGATGAGGTAATAGAGAGTGCAGGTGAAGCAGCCAAAAATTACTATGGTATTCACGCATTTAGCATGTGGTACGATAATACTCCAGAGATGAAAAAACTCAGAGAAACTTTTATGAAATATCATCCCGGAAGCAAACCGCCAAACCCTATGTATCAAATGGGCTGGTACTGGGGGATAATCATATCCGAAGGGCTTAGAAGGGCAGGTAGAGATGTTGATGGCGAAAAGTTAGTAGATGCCATTGAGACACTCAAGGACTTTGACACCGGAGGCATCTCTGGGCCTGTTACGTATACGTCAAAATCCCATAAAGCCACTAATTACTGCAAGATTTTTAAAACTGACATGAAGAAAAAGAGGCTTGTTGCGGTTACCGATTGGTTGAAGCCTGCTGAATGAGAAGGCGGTGGTGAATCTTCTTGAAAAAGGGCGATAAGAAAAAGGGGCTAAGGTTTTAAAGGGTGTGTCATGTGCTCATAGACAGAGGGATAATGATTCAGTTAACCCGTTTACAAAAAGGAGGACATCATGGGCAGAAAGAGTATTTTTGTAGATATGGGTATTTTAGTTGTGGTTCTGAGCCTTTTTTCAACCATGTCCTCTTACTCTGAAGAAGTAAGAGGGGTAACGGGGGATACTATAAAAATTGGTGTGATTGTGGACTTATCAGGGCCATTTACCGCTGCAACAGTGCCTATAAAAGAAGCTATAACTACCTATTTTAAATATGTGAACGATGTAGATGGAATCCATAGAAGGAGAGTGAAACTGATTGTTGAGGACGATCGCTATGCTATACCACCAGCCATTGACAGGATGAAGGAGATAACCCTTAAATATTATCCTGGCATTAAACCTCCTAGTCAGTTCTATACCATGGGTTGGAACATGGCCAATATCTTTACCGAAGGTTTAAAGAGGGCTGGAAAAAATTTGACCAGCGAGACTTTTGTAGGTTCCCTTGAAACCCTGAAAGACTTCAATAGCCAGGGTATCTCTGCCCCTGTAACTTACACATTTTCCAGTCATAAGCCCAATGAATACAGTAAGTTTTTCAAGGCTGACGTAGAAAAGGAGAGGTTGGTCTCTCTTACAGGTTGGTTGAAACCTGCCCATTAAAATATGCGCAAGTATTTATGTAGTTAGGTATAAAAAGTGAGTACTAAAAGTTCAATTAAGGAGGGAAGAAATGAAGGTAGCAAAGTTGTCCTCTACTAGTCCTAAGTCAATTGGTATTGTCTTGGTTGTTTTTGCCCTGGTTTTATTAAACTTGAGTTTAGGGTATGCAGAAGAGGTTAGAGGGGTTGCCTCTGATACAGTGAAGATCGGGTTCATAATGGATCAGACAGGCCCCATTGCTGACACCTCGCTTCCCATAACAGCGGGTGTAAGGAACTACTTTCAATGGATAAACGATCAAGGGGGTATTCACGGTCGAAAGATAAAGGTATTGGTGGAAGACGACAGATACAGCATACCCATGGCCCTGGCAGCCTTTAAGAAACTGGTCTATAAAGATAAGGTACTCGCTATTCTGGCATTGGGGGGAACAGGGCAAACCAAGGTCCTCTCTCATCACATGGAAAAGGAGAAGGTGCCTGGGATCACAGTGGGGCTGACAGAGGACATGGTCAAACCATATAAGCGGTATCTCTTCATACCATGTGCCACTTATGAGGATGAGATCAAGGTTATATTTAGATATATATCGGAGGAGCTTAGGCTTAAAGATATCAGGATAGGTTTTATTACTATGAACATCGAATATGGAAAGGTAGGGTGGGAAGCAGCGGTAGAGACAGCGAAATCATATGGACTTGAGATTGTTGATAAGGAAATAATCAATTTTGGGGCTGCAGACGCAGTCTCACAGGTACTTGGTCTGAAAAAGAAAAACGCAAATCTTGTTATCCTCCATCAGGATATTGGAACGGCCCTGGTATTTTTGAAATCTGCAAAGAAACTCGGATATACGGGCACCTTTATTGGGACTTATTATGTAACTGATGATACCGTTGTGAGGATAGCAGGCGAGGCGGCAAGACCTCTAATCGGAGTTCATTCCCTTGCCTCCTGGCATGAGGACACCCCGGGAATGGCTAAAGTAAGGGAGATTACCCTTAAATACGATCCCGGCTTTAAAGAAGCCATGCGTAATAAGTTTTATACCCAGGGGTGGATTACTGCCTTGATAACTGCGGAAGGTATGAAGAAATCTGGTCGTAATCTTACCATTGAGGGTCTTGTCGATGGTATGGAGAGTCTGAAGAACCTGGATACAGGTGGGATTACTGCCCCTATAAGCTATAGTAAGACCAGCCACAAGCCCGGAGATTACTGCAAGATGTATAAGGCTGATGTACCAAATAAGAGGATGGTTTCCACCTCTGGCTGGTTGAGGCCAAAGGAGTGAAAAAAGAAGTTTAAGGCATAAAGGGGGTACTATTATGAGGAAGATAAATGTTTTAGCTACAATTCTTACTTTAACGGTAACTTTGTCCGTCTTTGGGATTGTCCCCGGATACTGTGAAGAGGTGAGAGGTGTAACCAGTGATACCATAAATATAGGGTTAATAGCCGATATGACGGGCCCTGTTACAGCGGTTACCGTCCCTATGGCCAATGGTGTTAAAAACTATTTCAGGTATATCAATGAGCAAGGAGGAATTTACGGAAGAAAGATAAGGGTTTTTCATGAGGATGATCGGTATTCTGTGCCGAATACATTTGCAGCCTTCAAGAAGATTGTGTATAAGGATAAGATACTGGCGGCTATTCTGATTACCCAGACGGCAGGGATTGCAGCCCTCATGCCCCATTATCAGAAAGAAAAATTGCCGATCATCTCGGTAAGTACTGCACAGGTGATGACTACGCCGGTTAAGCGATACGTATTCACCGTAAAAGACACTTATGAAAACGGGGCCAAAGTGGGAGTTGATTACATAATGAAGGACCTGAATGCGAAAAACCCAATAATAGGTATAGTCCGCTTGGACAACGATAGCGGTAAGATGGGTGCAAATGGAGTCAAAGAGGCAGCAAAACACTATGGGGTCAAGTACCATGAAGAGGCTATTCCTGCCGGGGCGATAGATTCAACTTCCCAGGTACTCAACATGAAGAGGGCAGAGGTGGATTATGTTGTTATGCCAGGGAGCGATGGAACAGCGATCACCTTCTTGAGGGACGCAAGGAAATTGGGGTATAAGCCAAAAATATTCGTAGGGACCCTTTTTTCCAATAGTGAGTTCATTGTGAAAACCGTAGGTAAAGGGGCTGAGAACTTCATCTGTGAAAACCCCTTTGTTTCATGGGGTGATAAAAGCCCAGGGATGAAAAAAATGATGGAGATAACAGAGAGGTATGCGCCTGGGAAAGAACAGCCCGTTGACTATACGTTAGGTTGGGTTAAAGGTATGGTCTTTGCGGAGGGGATGAAGAGGGCTGGCAAGAACCTGAATAGTGAAAGCCTTGTTGAGGGGATAGAAGGTATGAAGAACTTTGATACAGGTGGTCTTACAGGCATTATCGCTTACGGTCCTGATGATCACAAGGGGGGGGACTTTACCAGGTTTCTAAAGGCAGATGTCGAGAAGGGAATCCTTGTCCCTATAACCGGATGGAGGAAAGCTAGTTTCTAGATACTGGCCTTCAAGGTAGAAAAAGTTCTTCTTGAGGGGTGTAAGAACTTACCGGCGGATTTTTCTTCGATAATAAGTTCTCTATTGATCTTTTTACATGGAGGTAAGCGAATATGTTTGATAAAGGTAAAATTGAGTCGCTAGCGGAAAAACAAAAGGAATGGGAGGAAAAAAGGGAAAATAAGGCACTGGAAAAACTGGGGGAGAGGCAGGATGTATTTGAGACCCATTCACAGATACCTGTAAAACGCCTTTATACTCCTAAAGATATCGAAGACTTCGATTATGAAAGGGATACTGGATTTCCAGGTGATTATCCCTTCACCAGGGGGATATATCCTGTAGGTTATCGAAGCCGGACGTGGCAGGCGAGGCAGGTATGTGGGTTTGGAACTCCTGAAGAGACCAATGAGAGACTCAAGTATCTTATAGAGATGGGAGAAACCGGTGTGACTGTAGTTTTCGATCTTCCCACAAACAACCATGCCATAGATTCCGATAACCCTCTGGCAGAAGGCCAGGTAGGGATGAACGGGTTGCCTGTGGATACATTGCAGGATATGGAAGACGCCTTCGGGGGGATTGATATAGTCAAGTACCCGGTTACCCTTATTGCCAGGTGTCCCGTTATGTTGTTTATGTTAATTGCCGTAGCAGAAAAGAGGGGGATAGACCTTTCAAAATTGAGAGGTACGAGCCAACTGGATTTTCTGACCTCTTATGTTGCCAATAAGCAGGCAATATTCCCTGCCCCTAAGGAGGCATTCAGATATTTTGTTGATATTATAGAGTATCTCGCCAGGAATATGCCCAACTGGAACCCGATGGCCATAGGTGGTTATGCCCACCGTGATTCTGGGACAGATGCCGTGCAGGAGATGGCATTTATGCTCTCAGGGGCTATCAGTTATACCCAGGCATTTCTGGATAGGGGATTGAGATTAGAGGAATTTGCCCCAAAGTTTACATTCTTTATGGGATGTCATAACAATTTCTTTGAGGAGGTAGCCAAGTTTAGAGCAACGAGGAGACTGTGGGCAAAGATAATGAAGGAACGTTTTGGGGCAAAGGACCCCAGGGCTATGCTTATGAGGCTTCATGTTCAGACAGACGGGAACACCTTAACAGCAGAACAGGCATTGAACAACATTGCTAGGGTAGCTATCCAGAGTCTGGCTTCTCTTCTGGGCGGTGTTAGCTCGTTGCATTCTGATTCTTACGATGAGGCTATATGCATACCTACAGAGGAGTCTGCCAGGATTTCCCTGAGGACTCAACAGATACTCCTTGAAGAAACAGGCGTTGCAGATACAATAGACCCTTTGGCCGGCTCTTACTATGTGGAGTGGTTGACCAACCAGTTAGAGGAGAGGGCTTCAAAATTGATAGAAAAGATTGATGCTATGGGTGGTATGCCAGGAGCTATAGAAAGCGGCTGGCTTCAGCATCAGATGGATGATTCGGTTAACCGGTACTGGGATGCCATAAGGAAAGGGGAAAGAACAGTTGTAGGCTTGAACAAATACAGGATTAAGGAGGAGATAAGGGTTAAGGCATTCAAAGTCGATCCGTCCTATGAGAAGAAACAGTTGGCAAGACTCAGAAAGGTGAAGGCAGAAAGGGACAATGAAAAGGTAAGGTCAAGTCTATCAAAGATTCAAGAATCGGTGAGAAACGGTAATAACGTTGTACCGCCTAGTATTGAAGCTGTTAGGGCTTATGCTACTATTGAAGAGATTATGAATGCCCTCTTTGGGGATAAAGTGAGGGCATATCGGGAGGTTATCAGGGACAGACACAGGCGAATAGCAATATAACTCGAGAGCTTTGAAAAAGTACCCCTTTTCGCTTCAGCATACATTTTTTGACCCACCTAAGCTTGCTCCATTGAAAATTCACAAACTCGCCCTTCGGGCTCAAACATGTGAATTTTCTACATTACGCTCGCCAAGGTGGGGTTCCCCAAAAAATCTATGAATTCGCTCTCAGGGGACTTCTTCAAAGCTCCCAACTTGATTTGGAGGAATGTTGAGTATGGAAAAAAAGAGAAGGATTCTGTTGGCTAAGCCCGGCCTGGATGCCCATGATATGGGCATAAAGCTGATAGCCAGGGCATTGAAGGATGCCGGTGCAGAGATAGTGTACGGGGGGATTTATGTAACACCTGAAGAGATTACAAAGACTGCTGTGGAAGAGGATGTGGATATGTTGGGTTTGAGTTTTCACTCGTCTACGCACCTGGTGGAGACACCAAAAATAATGAAGCTTTTGAGAGAGAAGGGTAGAGATGACTTGACAGTCGTTGTAGGGGGGTGTATACCTCTTGAAGATGTATCTGACTTGAAGAAGATGGGTGTGCGAGAGGTATTTGGATCCGGGAGCTCCCTGGATGATATCGTTGATTTTATGATACAATAAGGTAACTGCTCAGGTGGATAGGCTGTAGGCAGTTAGTCTGTAGGAAAAAAATGACTAATAGCCTACAGTCCACAGCCTAAACAACCTAAATGGTGGAGACCGAGAAGGTTCTGAGCGCCTTGATTCGGTCAACCTGTAGACTATTAGCCTGTAGACTATTAGGCTGTAGGAGCTACAGCCTATAGCCTACAGCCTAACTCCCTAAACAAAGCCTACAGCCTAAACAACCTGAATAAATAAGTTGACCTGGAGGTAAAAAAGTGGGTGATTCAGTAAAGGGTGAAAAAAGAGAGGATACAAAGATAGATGGCTTGATGGAGGCATATTTCGAGAAGCCAAACAAATTAACTACATGGTCAGGGTTCCCTGTTAAAGATATTTATACCCCTGCTGACTTAGATGGAATTGACTACGAAGGAAACATAGCCAATGCAGGAGAGTACCCCTTTACAAGGGGTATCCATCATAACATGTACAGAGGCAGATACTGGACAATGCGAGAAGCTGGTGGATACGCCAGGGCAGCCGATACCAATAAAAGACTTAAGTTCCTGGCAAATGAGGGAGTAAGCGGCTTCAGCATCTTTCGGGATCTCCCAACAGTTTGGGGAATCGATGCAGACCACCCCATGGCTGAAGGTGAGGTTGGAGTGAGCGGGGTAAACCTTACCTCATTGAAGGATATGGAGGAACTGCTAGATGGGATACCCCTTGATAAGGTCAGTGTTGCTCTTCTCTGTGCCTCGTCCCTTGCCCCGGTTATATTTTCCCAGTATATAACAGTGGCAGAAAAAAGAGGGATAGATATTGCAAAGTTGAGAGGAACCATAGCCAATGATCCTTTGCACTCTCGTTACTGTTATGGTAAGCCAGGTAACCCGATAGACCTCAGCGTAAAATTGGCTGTGGATATAATAGAGTTCTGTACGAAACACATGCCCTTTTGGAATACCAATTCCGTGAATGCCTATGATATGAGAGAGACAGGCATCAATGCGCCCGAGGAGATTGCCTTTGGGTTTGAGATTGCTATGGAATATATAAGAAAAGCGATAGAACGCGGTTTAGATGTTGACGATTTTGCACCCAGGATATCCTTTTATTTCTCGGCCGGTATGGATTTTCTTGAAGAGATAGCCAAACTGAGAGCTGCCAGGAGGCTGTGGGCAAAGATTATGAAGGAGAGATTTGGGGCAAAGAAGCCCGGCTCATGGAAGTTTAGATTCGGTGTTCATACTGCCGGATCTTCCCTGGTGCCGCAGCAGCCTTTGAATAATATTATACGGATTACTATTGAAGCTCTGGTTGCTGTACTGGGTGGGGTCCAATCTCTCCATTGCTGTTCTTACGACGAACCCATAGCTCTTCCTTCCGAAGATTCTCAGCGTATAGCTTTGAGAACCCAACAGATTCTGGCTTACGAGACCGGAGTGGCAAATACTGCAGATCCTTTGGGTGGATCGTATTTCATAGAAAACCTCACGAATAAGATTGAGGAAGAGGCTGTAAAAATAATCAAGGAAATAGATGAAATGGGTGGAATGGCAGAGGCTATGAAGAAGGAGTGGGTAGATCAGAAGATAGACCAGGCTGCCCTCCAACTACAGAAGGAGATAGAGAATAAGGAGCGGGTTATAGTAGGTGTAAACGCCTTTATAACCGCTCCTGAGGATAAGACCCCTGGGGGGGTACATAGAATACCACCGGAAACAGAGAGGGAACAGATAGCCAATGTTAAAAGTCTTAAAGATACTCGTGACCGGAAAAAGGTAAAAGAGACGATAAAGCGCTTGAGGGAAAAGGCTCAGATGGGGGAGGGAGAAAATCTTATCCCCTCCATAATTGAAGCATTAAAGGCATACGCCACCGTGGGGGAGATTCAAGGGACTATACGAGCAGCCTATGGATTGACTTATGATCCATTTGATATAGTGAAGTCTCCGTATTAATAATCCCCCTAGAAACTGACCACTGACAACTGACAACTGACACTACGCAGTATTTTAAGGAGGGTTCTTGATGAGTCTTGAGTTTACCGAAGAGCAGAATATGTTGAGGGAGAGTGTTAAAAAGATGGCCAGGGAGAGGATAGCACCACGTGCAGCAGAGATTGATGTCACCGATGAATTCC